>JAKEFK010000226.1 GCA_022616075.1 bacterium | reverse complement strand
TACTTCTGCGGTTCGGAGTTCCTTTGTTCGATATTCTGCGGTTTAATATCCTTTTGCGAAAATCCTTCTAAAAAAACAAGAAGTTCAACGTCAGTAGTACAAAACGCACTTTCATTGGTTGAGAGATTGCATTTTTCTCTGCGTCTCTGCGCCTCCGCGTTAAAAAATGAGACCTGCATAGCCGACGACGCTGGAATAGTCGCGGGTGACATCGCCTGAAGTGGCGTATTTCAACAGACGGCCGGAGGTTGCGCCAAGATCCTTCGCTGCGATCATCGCCGCAGTCGCGGGCAAGTATCCGCACATGGAGATATCATTTTCGTGAACCGTATCATACAGACCTTTTGGGTTCATCAATTCCATTTGCTGGATCGCAAGCCGGTCCTTCTTTTCCGCAGACTGTTGGCTTTCGTAATGGGTCATGTCGCTGCTCGCAATAATCAGGACGTCACGCCCTGCGCTGGAAACAATCTTCGCCAGTGCATGACCCAGATCTTCCAGATAGGAGTAGTCCCATTGGCGGATGCACAACGGAACAAAGGAGAACTTTTCTTTCAGATATTGCAAGAAAGGAAGTTGAACCTCCAAGGAATGCTCGCGAAGATGAGCTGTGCCATCCGTCACGCTGCGTGGAAAATTTCGCATTAACTGCCTGCACAGTTCCACATCCACTTGAGCACTGCCAAGCGGAGTAGACCACTCTCCTTCGCTCCATAAATCAAAATCGCTTCCGGATCCGGTGTGATTCGGGCAAAGAATGATGAAGGTTTCCGGCAACTCCACAGAAGCATAAACTTCACCCGCTACACTACCGGAATACATGTAACCTGCGTGCGGTACAACTATCGCCCTTGCACGCACCTTCTCTTTTTTTGCCGGCAAAAGTTCCGATAATTCTTTTTCTAAACGACTCTTTTCACCGGAATAAAAATATCCGGCAACAGCAGCTGCGCGAAGTTGGAGATTCATCCTTCTACCATTATAATTCAGTCCTGAGTTCCGAGTGCCGAGTTCTGAGTATGCAAAAAGACAACTTGCCGGATATCGAGAAAATCCTTCAGCTTTTGCCCCACAGGCATCCTTTTCTTTTGATCGATAGAGTCACCGGCCTGGATCCGCAAAAAAGCATTACCGGCGTGAAATGCGTCACTTACAACGAATGGTACTTTGAGGGCTTACCCGCTGGTTTACGCATCGTACCTGCCTCCATTCTTTCCGAAGCGATCGCCCAACTTGGCGCGATTTTGATCTACGTCGAAGAGGAAAACAGGAACAAGCTTGTTCTGTTTTCCGGGCTTAACAAAGTGCGATTCCGCAAACCGATTCGGCCGGGTGATGAAGTTGTGATGTCAGCCGAGCTCGTTCGCCGCAAAGGAAGACTCGGTCGCTTTTCCGTCCTGGCAAAAGTTCAAGATCGCGTCGTGATGAATGGCACGATGCAATTCGCCCTGGAATAGAAAAGAATGCACCCAAAGGAAACCGCAGCGCATTTCGAAGCTCAAAAACAGAGAATGGTTTCCGATCTGAGAAGCTGGGTGGAGATGGAGTCACCCACTTCTGATAAATCTTCAGTGGATCAGTTTGGACGTGTTGTTGCTGCGAAACTCGAAGATATTGGAATGTCGATTGAGTGGAAGGAAGACGCGACTCGCGGGAACCATTTGATCGCGCGGTGGGGTTCGCGTCACGGACATCTTCTCCTGATCGGACATCTTGATACGGTCTGGGAGTTGGGAACTCTGCAGCGATTTCCATGCGAAATCGATGACGAAATCGGACGCGGTCCGGGCATCTTCGATATGAAGGCGGGCCTTCTCATCGCATTCTATGCATTGAGCCTGATCCGCAATCAGGGCCTGGCTAAATATCCGATCACTTTTCTTGCAACTTCTGATGAAGAAATAGGGAGCGTAAGCTCCCGCGAGTTGATTGAACATGAGGCGAGGAGCGCTAGAGCCGCCTTTGTCCTGGAACCTGGCGGACCCAACAATTCCTTGAAAACCAAACGCCGTGGAGTAGGTCGATACACGGTAACAGCTCACGGAAAAGCTGCACATGCAGGTGTCGAACCGGAAAAGGGCGTGAACGCAATAGAAGAGTTGTCTCATCAAATCCTTGAATTGCATAGCTGGAACAAGTTGCGGAATGGAATTAGCGTCAACGCAGGTTTGATCAAAGGAGGCACGCGCGTTAATGTGATACCGGAAGAAGCCGAAGCAATCATCGATGTCCGGTGTGATGCAATGGATGATATTCAGTGGCTTTCCAGCAAGTTTGATTCTTTGTCTCCAAAGAAGGAGGGATCCCTCATCACAGTGGAAGGTGGCGTTGACAGACCTCCGCTGGAACGCAACGAGAAAGTGTTGAAACTTTACGAGCAGGCAAAAGGGATCGGCCACACCCTGGATTACGCTCTTTCGGAATTCTGGACCGGCGGAGGAAGCGATGGAAACCTGACGGCTGCCCTTGGAGTACCGACTCTAGATGGTCTGGGAGCAGAAGGTGGCGGAGCGCATGCATTAACGGAACACATCCTGACGAGCTCTTTGCACAAAAGAGCCGCGTTGTTGTATCACATGATCTTGCGTCAGTTTGAATGAGAATCCTTTCTTTTCTGATCTGCCTTTTCATCGCCTGCACCGCCCATAGTGAGCAGGTTCCCGGCATTGCCGAAAAGACGTCAGGTGCGCAGAAATTTCCCGGGTTCTTCCCTTTCTACTGGCACTCTCATTCAGGAAAAATCTGGCTGGAAATCGATAAACTCGAAACAGAATTTCTTTACGTTCACTGGCTCCCTGCCGGACTCGGATCAAACGATGTCGGACTGGATCGTGGCAAGCTGGGAGATACTCGAGTCGTAAAGTTCATTCGAAGCGGTCCCAAAATACTTCTCGTGCAACCGAATTACTCATTTCGCGCACTCACCGAAAACGCGGCTGAAACCAAAACTGTTCGGGAATCGTTTGCTGAATCTGTTCTGTGGGGGTTTGAAGTTGCAGCTGAAGACAAGAATAAAGTCCTAGTTGATGCAACTTCATTCTATCTGCAGGATGTTTTTGATGTGATTTCCGCGCTGAAAGAAAATAAGCAAGGTGAATTCAAGCTGGAAGCCTCACGCTCGGCATTTTACATGGATGGTACGAAGAATTTTCCGAGAAATACGGAAGTCGAAGTTACTTTGACTTTCACAGGTAACGATCCAGGCGAGTTTGTTCGCGATGTGACTCCTTCTCCAAAAAGCATCACAGTCCGCGAGCACCATTCCTTTGTTGAAGCGCCGGAACCCGGATACGAACCTCGTAAATTTGATCCGCGCGCGGGGTTTTATGGAATTCGTTTTATGGATTTTTCTACTCCCATAGGAGAACCAATCTGGAAACAGTGGATTGCGCGGCATCGATTGAAAAAAAAGAATCCGGGCACAAACAGCGAAGCCGAGGAACCGATCATCTATTACATTGATTCGGGCGCGCCGGAACCGGTGCGGACTGCGCTCCTGGAAGGAGCAAGCTGGTGGAATCAGGCTTTCGAAACTGCAGGTTACAAAAACGCATTTCAAGTAAAAGTTTTGCCGGAAGGTGCCGATCCACTGGACGTTCGATACAACGTGATTCAGTGGGTGCACCGTTTAACTCGCGGTTGGTCCTATGGCGCCACGGTAGTGGATCCTCGAACGGGAGAGATTATCAAAGGGCACGTGTCTCTTGGTTCGCAGCGGGTGCGTCAGGATTACATGATTGCCGAAGGATTGCTTGCTCCCTACGAAGGGGAAAACGTTCCGCCAGAAATGTTGGAGATGGCACTCGCTCGAATTCGCCAGCTTTCGGCACATGAAGTCGGACACACGCTCGGCCTCACGCACAATTTTGCAGCCAGCATGAGCGATCGAGCGTCTGTGATGGATTATCCTCATCCATTGATAAAGATACGAACAGATGGTTCGTTCGATTTATCCGATGCGTACGCGAAAGGGATCGGTGAATGGGACAAGGTTGCGATTCGATATGGGTATTCTGACGCGTCAGACGCGAAGACGCTCGACCAGATCCTCCAAGACGCGACTGCGCGCGGGCTCCTATTCATCGTAGATGAAGATGCACGGCCGGATGGAGGCGCACATCCGCAGGCTCACTTGTGGGATAACGGCAAAGATGCCGTCCAGGAGCTGAAACATATTGTCAAAGTCAGAGAACTGGCGTTGTCCCGTTTTTCTGAAAACACGATCCGGAAAGGAATTCCACTTTCGAACTTGGAAGAAGTACTGGTGCCGATTTATCTATTTCACCGATATCAAATCATTAATGTTTCAAAGTTGATCGGGGGTCTGGATTACAGCTACACGCTGCGAGGGGACAATCAAAAAGGACCGCGTCCGGTTCCCGCTGCAATGCAAGTCAATGCGCTGCAGTCATTGCTTTCGCTGCTGCAACCGGATGCACTGGCAGTACCGGATCCTGTATTGAAACTCATTCCTCCGCGAGCTTACGGCTACCCGCGATGGCGAGAAACTTTTCGCGTGAGAACTGGACTGACATTCGATGCGCTGGCTCCCCCGGAAAGCGCGGCGAACATGATTCTGTACGTGATTCTTCATCCGGAACGCGCTGCCAGATTGGTTGAAATGCATTCACTGGATTCGCAATTGCCTGGTTTCAGTGATGTGGTCGACAAACTTCTCGCCGCGACGTGGAAAGCGCAACAGGAAAACGGCTATCATGGAGAAATCAGACGCGTAGTTAATATGCTCGCGTTGTATTCTTTGATGAACCTCACCGCAAACGACAAAACAGCGTCGCAGGTTAGAGCGATTTCTTATCAGAAACTGGATCAGTTAAAGGATTGGTTAAAGGCCCAATTGAAAGCATCGGCTAGCCAGGAAGTAAACGCTCATTATCAGTTCGCGTTATCGGAGATCATTCGCTTTCAGGAGAATCCAAAGGAGATTCACCTGACTCCACCGCTTGAGCCACCGCCGGGAGCCCCCATCGGGTGTTGGTAATCAAAGTAGCGCGGGCGTCCCGCCTGCGGCTGCGCAGACGTGACGTCCGCGCTACTTAATCAAAGGAAGGATCTTTTTAAACGCGTCGGAATCGCTGCGGCCAAGCAGCTCATAAATGACCATCTCGGCGGTTACCGGTAGAGCGCCGGAAGATTCCATCCGCTTTAGTCCGAGTTCATGGTCCGCCTGTTTCCGGGCCCCAACGGCGTCCGCGACAATGGAAACCTGAAATCCCTTAGCCAGCAGGTCCAGACAGGTTTGCATGACACAAATGTGAGTCTCAACACCCGAAATCACCAGCGACCGTCTTCTGAATCCTTCCAGTTCTTTTCCAATGGTTTCATCTCCCACACAGCTGAAGCTTGTCTTGTCCAAAACGGGAACTTCAATTTTGTCCCTGAGCGATCCTGCAATTTCACCGAGACCTCTGCGATATTGACTCGTCACCATATAAGGTAGACCTAACGCATTAGCAGACGCAATGAGCAGCTCATTGCGCGATAGCAGTTGCTGAACATCCGGAATCTTCATCAAAAGCTTGTCTTGCAAATCAATGAAAATAAACAGAATATTGTCGCGATTTAGTCGTGGGATATTTGTCATAAGCTAATCTTCGATGGACTAAAATAATACTACATTTATCATTCTTATTGATTAATTGTAACAATGCGTGTATATTCTTATGTCAAAATGACGGCCGAAGAAATTTATATCAAGCTAAAAGACGAACTTACTGCGGATAATGAGAGCAGTTCTTCCCCTGAACGGATCTTTATCAAGAGTGAAGGTCAGACGATTTGTACGCTTGGAATGAACCGCAGTCATGAGATCATTTTTGTTGAGTTCAAGCCGGCCCCAAAAGATCTTTCATCGATCGAAAACCAGCCATTTGTTCACCCGCATCCTGTTGAAATGCTTCACGATGCAGGTTGGCGCCAGGCGCAGTTGACGAGTTGGGAAGAAGCCGAAAAACTGCTGGAGATCATCAACCGTTCCTACAAGAAGAAGAAATCCCGGTTGTCCGACGATGCTCCGCGTCCGATGAAGAAGGTCAAACAGGCGGTCCTCGAAGCAATTCGCGCGGTCGAGAGACCGAAAGGAAAAGCTACTGCAGAGGAACTTAGAAGGGGAAAACTGAAAATGCTTCCGGCGAAACCAGGAAAAAAACAAGCGGCGCCTCCTCCACGGCCTAAAAAAGAAAAAGCGAAGAAAGCTAAACCTGTGTCAAAAGCAAAGCCAAAGAAGGCCCAAGTGTCTAAAGCAACCGTCAAAGCAAAACCAAAAGCAAAAGCTGCTCCGAAGAAAAGCAAACCCGCCAAGAAGAAAAAGAAATAAATTCAACACAGAGACACAGAGTCACAGAGTCAAAATGAGATATTTTCTCTGTGTCTCTGTGCCTTCGTGTTAATTTTGTTCTTCTGGCGGCACAACGAGTTGCATGGATTCGCGTTCCTCCGGAACCAGCGGGACCTGGCCATGATGCTCGGGGCCGCAATACTGTTTTGGTTCGGTGCCCGCAACAAAAGATTCCAGGATTACATCGGTACAGTCCGGAGTTGCGCGTAAACCAGAATGTCGATCGATGGCGATCGTTACAATATTTGAAGTCGCCTGAAATTCCTCCACGGGCTTGTCTTTAAGGACCGTTTCCATGAAGTCGATCCAGATGGGCAAAGCAGCCTCGGCTCCGGTCTCTTTTTTCCCCAGGGATTTTTTTTCGTCGTAACCAACCCAAACGCCTACAACCATACTCGGCGTATAACCGATAAACCATGCATCCGTGCAATCATCGGTGGTTCCTGTCTTGCCAGCAAGCGGGCGCTTCAGCCTTTTCGCTTTTACTGCCGTACCGCGTCGAATCACTCCCTGAAGCACGTCCGTCATCAAATAGGCGACATCGGCACGCATCACTTCTTTGGCAAAGGGCAAATTCTGTTCTAAAAGATTGCCATCGCGATCCAAAACCCTTTCCACCAGATAAGCCCGCATCATCAAGCCCTGATTTGCAAAAGCGCCATACCCGCGAACCATGTCAATCAACGTCGCTTCACTTGCTCCCAGGGCAAGAGGCAAGTAGGGCTGCATGTTCTTGTTCACTTCAAATTGTTCAATATAGCGAATTGCATACTTAACACCGATCTGCTCTAGAAGTCGTACAGCGATCGTATTTCGAGACAGTTCCAATGCCCGGCGCAAAGTCATTGATCCGAGAAAATCCCCCGTATAGTTTTGGGGGGACCACGTCTTCTTTGACCACGGATCGTAATAGGAGATCGGCGCATCCACCATCACATCGGACGGAGTGAACCCTCGCTCAAACGCCGCTGCGTAGATGAATGGTTTAAACGCTGATCCGGTTTGCCTGTTTGCCTGAGTTGCACGATCGAATTTTTTCGTAGTGAAATCGGATCCTCCCACCAGTGCGAACACTTTGCCGGTCTTGATGTCCATTGCAACGATTGCTCCATCCACCACAGGAGGCTGGTCCAGTGTAATCGCTGCGATCCGACCATCTTTCATTTCAGTAATTTTGAAATCCGTCACCATCCCCCGCGCGAAAACTGAGGCAGGATCCTTTCTGCCGGTCCAGCTCCAACCTTCAGGAAGTAGAGTGATCTGTTCCTTACCAATTCTTACAACCACCTGCTTGGAAGATACTTCCGTGATGACACCTTTCACAATTCTGCCTGTTTCAAAAAGCTCAGACCGGTCCGGCGATCGGTAATGTTCCATTTCCTGCTCTTTCAAAACCGTCGTTATTTTTCGGAAACCATGGCGTTTGTCCAGCGCGCGCACCCCTTTATCGAGAGATCTCTCTGCCACCGCCTGCATGAAAGGATCGAGGGTTGAATAAATCTGGAGCCCGCTTTCGTAGATACCCGAGAATCCATACTTGCCTTCCAGATACTTCCGGATCTCTTCTGTGAAATAGGGAGCCACGGAAACTTTTGGAACTACGGTCTTTACGCCTAGCGGTTTTTTCTTTGCTTCCTCGCCTACCTGTCCCGTTATGAATTTTTCCTGAATCATGCGCTGCAACACATGGTTCCTTCTCTTCATTGCCTGCTCCGGATTCGTGTAAGGCGAAAAATTTTCGGGAGCCTTCGGCAATGCCGCAATCAGCGCAGCCTCTTCCAGATTTAAGTCCTTAGCCGGTTTGCCATAGTAATATTGAGAGGCAGCTTGAACGCCGTAGATGCCATGACCCAGATAAATTTGATTTGCGTACAACAGGAACACTTCGTCCTTTGTGTACCTTCGCTCGAGTTGCACGGCGAGCATCGCTTCCTGAATCTTGCGTTCCATCGTCTTTTCCGGCTTCAGGAAGAGCAACTTCGCAAGCTGCTGGGTTAATGTGCTCCCTCCTTCTACGACCCGTCCGGTTTTCAAATTGACGTAAAGAGCCCGCAGAATTCCCCATGGATCAACACCCGGATGCTGATAGAAATGTGCGTCCTCTACAGCGATCAGTGCGTTCTTTAAAAAGGGAGAAATTTCATCAATCGACCTCAACAGAACTCTTTTCTCTACAGCGAATTCTTCAATCAATTTTCCATCAGAAGAATAAACCTGACCGGGAACATTAGGACGGAATGTTTCGCTCTGTTCAACTTGAGGCAGGCGGTTCAAATAAGACAGAAAAAAGCCAAACAGAGAGCCGATCGATATACTGAAAAAATACAGCAGAGTGATCAGAACATTTTTGAATACTTTTTTCTTTCGAACGGGAGCTTCCGCCGTCAGAACTCCAGTCTCATCCATAGCAATTAAAGATACAGCAATGCTCCGAAAACTGGTAGGGGGCGACCCTTGTGGTCGCCCTTACAGTCAAGTATTATGTTGTACGCATGATCAGTGCTTACGGTACCAGTGACATAGGGAGGAAGCGGCAACGGAACGAAGACTCCTATATCGTGAATCGGGACATTAATCTGTACGTCGTCGCAGATGGAATGGGTGGGCATAACGCTGGAGATGTAGCCTCCCAGACGGCGGTAAAAAGCATTGAAAACTTCATGGTGCGATCTCACCAGGAAAGGGAGCTGACATGGCCATTTGGGATCGATCCCAAAATGAGTTTTGACGCAAACAGGTTGCGGACGGCGGTCAAACTTGCAAATCACAAGATATGGCAACTTGCCGACTCCCATCAGGAATACACAGGCATGGGCACCACAGCTGTGGCGACGGTGATTTCCGATGATGTTGCGTCCCTGGTTTCCGTCGGTGATTCCAGAGCTTATCTATGGCGTGAAAAGGAGGTGAAGCTTCTCACCAGGGACGATGTGTGGCTGAATGAAACATGGGTGCGTCGCGCATTCACCGAAGAACAGTTGCAGCGGATTCCGTTGAAAAATGTGCTCTCCAAAGCGATCGGCTCGAAAGAGGATATTGAATTCCCGATCCAGGAGATTCAGCTGGCCGATGGGGACCTGATTCTTCTTTGCAGTGACGGTCTCCACGGATTGGTCGAAGCTGATCAGATGGCCGCAGTGTTAAAGGAGAAGGAAGGCGATCTTGCGGGTGTCTGCGAAGCACTCATTCACCTTGCCAATGAAGCAGGCGGTAAAGATAACATCACCGCGGTTGTGCTGAAGTTTAAAAAGTAGCGCGGACGTCCCGTCTGCGCATTACGTAGGCGAGACGCCTACGCTACTTTGCTTATTATCTGTGGAAACTCCAGGAAGTATATAACTCACGAAACTGTTCGTTTTCACAAAGAGCCTTGTTCAATCCGTAGTACATTTTCACAAGCTCGCCTGTCTTGCGGATTCTTCTAATCAGACTCCGGGCAATAGACTCCCATATCTTCGAGGTGAGCTCATCATCGACAGAAGTAAGGAACTTAAAATCTTCACGGCTCATCTTGAGAACCGTGGTCTCGGTAAGCGCGTCAACCGTAGCGGAAGTAGGAAAATCGTCGATCAGCGACATCTCTCCGAAAAAATCATGCGGACCTAATTCGGTCAAAACAAAAAATTCCTGATCGAATTGCCGGCTCACTCTAACTCTGCCGGACCAGATCACATACAAAGCGTTTCCGGCATGCCCTTCCGTAAGAATGATGTCCCCTTCATTGAAATTCTCTTCCTTCAGCAGACCGCTGATCCTGTCATTCTCTGTTTCATCAAGATTCTTAAACAGAAAGACGTTCCTCAGAAAAGATTGATCGATCATAGCGGAAGTCTATATTGTAATCTAATTTTGGTCCACAATTCTGTGAAGCGCCAGATTCAGTTCCTTGATATTGGCAATCGCGTGATGACTATCTTCCGCAGGCTCTCCTGATCCTATCAACACCGTACGCATTCCCAGAGCCTTTGCCGGTTTCAGATTTCGTTCCATGTCATCGATTAACAAACATTCCGCGGGCCGTACACCGGCGTAGTTCAAGACAGCCTGGTAGGCTTCCGGGTTCGGTTTGGGAACGAAACCCATGGCTTCGATATCAAAGATTTTTTCGAACAGATCCCGAATGCCGAGCGCATCCAGAATGCGATTCGCATGCGCTTCGTCACTGTTGGTGAAGATGATTTTCCGGCTCACAATTTCTTCGAGCGTTCGCCGCAAATCCAGATCAATCGAAAGAAAATCCTTTACCGGAACGTCGTGAACGAAACGCAAGAAGTCCATCGGTTCGACTTGATGATGCAGCATCAACCCCCGAAGAGTGGTCCCGTATCGCAGGAAATATTTCCGGCGAAAATCACTCACTTCCGATTGCGGCACTTGAAGTCTCGTGATCAGCCATTCATCCATTCGTTGGTCGATGAGATCAAAAATTCCACATTCTTCGGTATAAAGTGTGTTGTCAAGATCGAACAGAATTACTGGAATCATATACATAATGCAGGCAAGATGCCTGCGGCCCATAATGCAGGCTGGAAGCCTGCGCTCAGTTAGCGTATGTAGTCTAAGTTGAGCAAATGTTCGATGATAGCATTTGCTGCATAGAATGGAGTAATTTCTGCCGTTTTAATCGTGATTTCCGGTTGAACCGGGGCTTCATAAGGATCGTCAATCCCTGTAAATCCCTGAATCTCGCCTCTCCTGGCCTTTGCGTACATTCCCTTCACATCACGCTCTTCGCATAAAGACTGGGGAGTATCGACAAACACTTCGATGAAATTTCCAACCGGAAACATGGCGCGCACTTGATCTCTCGTAGAACGGTAAGGACTAACGGCGGCACAAACGACAACACCGTTGTGGCGGATGATTTCAGAAGCGACAAAGCCGATGCGCAAAATGTTTGCATTCCTCCCGGTCCTGTCGAACCCAAGGCCCTTCGAAAGATGAGTGCGAACGACATCACCATCCAGGAATGTTACGCGCCTACCTTTCTCGAACAATTTCACCAGCAAAATCTCTCCGATGGTTGATTTGCCGGCACAGGGAAGGCCGGTAAACCAGATGCAGAAGCCCTGTTCGTATTTGGGCGGATAGGTTTGCATCAGAATCTGCGCTACTTCCGGCCGTGTATACCATTCAGGCAACAATTTACCGCTTTGGAGATAGTTCTCGCGAATCTCTGTGCCGGAAATGCTCAAAGTTGCGCTTCCTTCCGGGATTCTATCGATTTCCTCATACCTCCTCTCTTCCTTTAAGTAAACAAATTCCTGAAACGGTAGAATCTTTACACCGATTTCATCCTGATACCGCGCGCCAATATCCTGCGCGGCATACGGATCATAAAAAGGCTTTCCCGTCGAATCCTTTCCCGGGCTCGCATGATCGCGGCCAATAATGAAATGATTTGCTCCGTAGTTGCGCCGGATGATCATATGCCACAACGCTTCGCGGGGGCCTGCCAGGCGCATGGCCAGTGGAAATATGCTGAAGGCAATTCGTGTGGGATCATAATGATGATTCACCAGCGTTTGAATACACCGAACTCGCGTGTAGTAATCCACATCGCCCGGGCGTGTTACTCCGATCGTGGGATGGATCAACAACGCTCCGTGCACCAGATCCATCGCGCGTTTGGTAAGTTCCTCATGGCTCCGGTGCATGGGATTCCGCGTTTGAAATACGACAACATTCTCAAAACCCAACATGGCCAACCGGTCCCGCACTTCCAGCGGTGTTTTTCTAAGATGAAGAAAATCATAATGTTTTGGCAGTTCGATCACGCGCAAAGAGCCTGAAATATTCAATGGCCCCCACTGGTTCATTTCAGAAATCAAAGGATGCCGCGTATCCAGACTTCCATAAACATTTTGCGCTTCGCTTTCATAGTCCCACCCGTAAATCTCTTCAACATTCAGAATCGCAAGGATTTCATTCTGCGGACCGCGCAAAGCAATCTCTTTGTCCAGCGCGAGACCTTCAAACTCTTCGACCGGAAGTGTGATCGGGATCGGGAAAAAGGTCCCATCTGCCAATCTCATTTCGCCCACAACACGCCAGTAATCCTTTTCTCCCATGAATGTTTTCAAAGGAGAAAAAGCTCCCGTCGCCAGCAATTCAATATCACAAAAAGAACGCGGCGAAATTTGAATCGAAGGCAAGCTTCCCGCGTATATCTTTAAAGCTTCTTTTTCTTCCTGATCCCGCACGAGCAGGTCAACCAATTTTCCACCATAAGGTGAAATCAAAACCGATTTATTTATGATTTGCATCAAACTGAAACGCTCCTCTTTCAAATAGTCTTTCTTTCCAATCCGGCATTTTCTGAAACAGTGATTTACCGAGCACAAAAAAGGGCGGATTGAGCATAACCTGACGATTATACTCGATTCTCTCGCCCGTCAATTCGCACACGATCCCTCCTGATTCTTCCACGAGAATCGTTCCCGCGGCAGTATCCCATTCCATGCTTGGCTTCAGGCGTGGATAAAAATCGGCTTTTCCTTCAGCGACCGCGCAAAACTTTAGACTGCTTCCCATTCTTGCAACAGTTGGGTCCGGTAACTTTTTCATCAGTTCGTTCAAACCCGGAGTTTTATCGGTGTGCGACAGCAGTACGCGGATGCGGTCCGAGTCTTCGCGCCCGACCGGAAGAGCCTCCCTGTTTTCACCGATCCTGTAAGCGCCGCTCCCCCTCCTCGCATAATACGAAATCCCTTCCAAAGGAGAATGGACGATACCGACAATCGGTCTGCCTTTCTGAATCAACGCCACATTGATCGCAAACTCCGGGACTTTTCTAACAAACTCCCGCGTTCCATCAACCGGATCAATCAAAAAGTAGTATTCCCAATCCTTTCTAATCTCATAGGAAATTTGTTCTGCTTCCTCAGAAAGGATGGGCACTCCAGGCGCAATCAGTGAAAGACCTTCGGTCAGGATTCGATGGGAGGCACGATCCGCCTCCGTTAATGGAGACTGATCGCTCTTGAATGTGGTTTCCCAGGTTCCTTTTTCAAACACTTCGCGCACAGCCTTGCCGGCTTTTCTTGCAAGGGATACTAACTCTTCTTCCATTTCAATGTTAGCCTTCTCCCCTTTATGAAGGGGGAGTCAGAGGGTGGTTGAAATAGTTCCATAAGTTTTCATCCAACCCCCTCCTACCTCCCCTTCATAACGGGGAGGAATCAGTTTACAACCTTATGTTACGGGGCTACATTCCTGCCACATCCGTATCACTGATATCGACCTGCAACGCCGCAGACTGCTGGATCAGATCCACAGACAAAACCAGAAGATGTTTCTTTCGTTTTTCCACGAGAATGCCCTGAACGCCCGTAAGGGGTCCACGAACCACGCTCACAAGAGAGCCTTCCTTCAAATAGGGATAGGGATCGTAGGTCAAACCGCTTTCCACGAGCTTTTGAATCGACACAATTTGTTCTTCAGGGATCGGCATCGGTTTGCTTCCTTCACTGAGGATCTGCACCACCCCAGGCGTTTGTAGAACAGAAAGTTTTTGCGTAAAGGGGATCCGAACAAATACGTAGCTGCTGAAGAGAGGCATGAGAACCTCTTTGCGGCGATCTTTCCAGCGTCTCAAAACTTTTCGAAGTGGTAAGAATACTTCGATCCGTTTCTCTTCCAACCTCGACGCAACGGTTTTTTCATGGCGGGATCTCGTATAAACCGCGTACCACTGAAGATCAGCGTTGTTCATGCCGCACAAACAAACTTGCGAGGAAAAACAAGCACACTCCCAGCATCAGCACCGGAATCCACCACCCGGTGAGAGCCAGACCAAACTTCAAAATCCACAACGATAGCAACACGAGAAGTACTAACCAGAGCATGTTCCTCTTTTTACCGCAGAGATCGCTGAGAACGCTGAGCGAAAAACAGATAAAATATTTTTTCTCTGCGCTCTCCGCGTTCTCTGCGGTGGAATCAAAAAATGCTGAATTTGATCCGTAGATATTTCTTCGGATCCTTCCGAACTTCTTTGATCAACAAAGCCGCTTCGGAACTCAGCTTATTCAGGTTGTCGTAAAGTTCTTTGTCGCGAAGAAGCTTCCCGACTGTGCCTTCGCCCTTCGCAATTTTCTCAGTTATGGGACCCAGATTTGCGGTCACTTTGTTGAGATTGTTATAGAGAGCAGGATCACTGGAGAGTTTGCCCAGCGTACCCTCGCCTTTTTCCATTTTCGCAAGCACTCCTTCCAATTTCTTAATGCTCGATTGCAATGAATCGCCCATTTCTTTGTCACTGATCAGCTTGCCCGCAGTACCCTCCCCTTTCTCGATCCGCGCGCTAACTTTACGGAGATTGGCTGCAGTGGCGCTGAGTTCCCTGTACAAAGTTGCGTCGTTAATCAGATGAGCCACGGTCCCTTTTCCTTCATGCAAAGTTCGCGCTACTTCATTGACGTTTTTGTAAAGGGAATCGTCGCGCATTAACTTCCCGACTGTGCCTTCTCCTTCCAGGATTCCCTGAGTCAGCGCTTTGATGTTATCCACCGTGCTGCTCAAGTTATCGAATGTATGAGTTCCTCTTGCGATCATTTCATCCAGATCCAGAGGCGGCGCACCTGTGATGACTTCCCCCTCTTCCAGAACGCGGCCGTTCGGTGTCCCTTGTGAGATTTCTATGTATTTATCACCGAGCAATCCAAGGCTTCTCAATTTAGCGATCGAATCCGTTCGAATTCGATTCTGGTATTTTTTCAATACGCGCATCTTGATACGGACACCTTTTTCAAGATCGGAGGATTCAAATTCGTATTCTTCTACGCTACCTGCCGCCACACCTTCGAGCATGACTTGTGAATCCGGACGCAGACCGCCTATGTTGGGCAAGTAAGTGTACAGCGTATACCGCTTTGCAAAGGGAGATTCGACACCAAGAACAAGAATTACAAGCGCGGAGAGAATTGCCAACGCTATGATGATGAGAACGCCCACCTTCAGCTCAGCCCATGCGATTTCTTTTTTGGATGCCATCCGCAGCCTCCCTTTCTATGCCGCCGAAAAATTCTTCAAACCAAAAATTCCTGGATATATGGGTCGGAGGAGTTTCGAAACTCTTCCGCGTTTCCTTCAAAAATAACCTCGCCTTCCTGAAGCATATAAAAACGCGTTTCCAATAGTCTTTGGCGACTCTGGTCTTTTACCATTTGAGTCTCAGAACCATGTTGTTCTATTACATTATAGGCAAGCCGGAAGCCGTCTTCTAATTTATGAGAAACAAGAACTGAAGTCACATTCCGGAAATCGCGCAGTTTCATCATTTGTTTGATGATTGTTTTTGATGTAACCGGATCCAGACCAGCTGTGGGCTCATCGTATAAGATGATCGGAGGATTGGAAGCCATTGCGCGGGCAATGGCTACTCTGCGTTTTTGACCGCCGCTCAGCTGAGCCGGCATTTTATCGATCATTTCTTCCAACTCAACGAGAGTCAACAATTCCACAACGCGTTGCTCGATCTCATCATCCGACATTTGAGACCGCTCATACAAAACGTAACCCACATTCTCCCGAACCGTGAGTGAATCAAACAGCGCGCTTTCCTGAAAAACCATTCCCAGTTTCTGACGCACGGGCATCAGTTCATCTTCGTTATAGTGGCTGATCTCTTCACCATCCACGAAAATTTCACCGCTATCCGGCTTGATCAGACCCAGAACAAGTTTCAAGACCGTGCTTTTACCCGCGCCGCTTGTTCCGCAAATCATGATTGCGGAGCCGGCCTTTACCTTCAAACTCACGTTTTTCAAAATCCTGAAATGACCCGCAGAATAGTCGACGTTTCGTAATTCAATAATGTTTTGATCGTTGCCGGAAGCCATCATTAAAAGATTGCGAAGAAGATTCGCGTTAGCAAGAAATTCGCCGCCAGTATCATGACGGAACAGACTACAACAGACTGGGTCGTGGCGCGTCCCACTCCCTGCGTGCCTCCGCTGGTACTGAGTCCCATATAGCAGCCGACCATGGAGATGATGAACCCAAAGACGAGCGGTTTAATCAATCCACCCAGAATATCTTCAATAATGAGCGCATCGGTAGCAGAAGAAAAATAAAGTCCTCCGGGAATTTTTAATAAAAGAAGAGAGATCAGCCAGCCTCCCATGAGGCCTACTGTATCCGAGATTACAGTCAACATTGGAACCATGACGACTCCGGCAAGAAGACGAGGAACAACGAGCCTTCTGAGAGGATCGGAGCCCATAGCACGCATTGCGTTAATTTGATCCGTTACCATCATCGATCCGAGCTCTGCAGCAATTCCGGACCCCACCCGTCCCGCAACCATCAAAGCCGTGAGAACCGGTCCAAGTTCGCGCACCATGGAGAGACTCACAACCCGGCCAACGTAGTTTTTTGCTCCGAAAGTTTCCAGACTCAACGCGGTTTGCAACGCTAGAACCATGCCGGTAAATAAGCCGGTCAGCAAAACAATATTCAGCGATCCGACTCCAATAACATCCATCTGCAAAAACATTTCGTTTGGAAAACGAGGACGGGTAAACAACGCTCCAATGGCCCGCGCCGATAGACTTGTAAACTGCTGGACCTCAAGAACCCAATTTTTTAGCGTTTCGTTAACCGCACCCATGGCAAGAACAAAAGTATAGCTGAATAGGGACTTATCACAAGTAAGAAAGGACACTATGTGGCGTTTCCTCCCCTTATGAAGGGGGATCGTTGTCTTGATTTTTCATAGATTCGCCATATTGATTAAAGGGGCGAGCACTCATTGCTCATCACTCATTACTTAGAACTAAAAAAGATGCGTCTACTTCTGGTGTGCAACAGGTTACCGGTCACCGTAGTACCGTCGGAGGACGGCTACGTATTTCAGCCAAGCACGGGCGGAGTCGCGACAGGATTGCGTTCCTATCTGGAGAACATCTCAAACTCAATCGTTGCCTCGCAATATGTTTGGATAGGCTGGCCGGGAGCGACAATTCCGGAGCAGGACCAGGACTCCCTTCGGGAAAAATTCTCTGCAAATTTCAATGCCTACCCAGTTTATCTCTCGGAAATGGAAATGGAGA
This sequence comes from bacterium, assembly GCA_022616075.1. Taxonomy (NCBI): domain Bacteria; species bacterium. The sequence goes on along the minus strand of JAKEFK010000226.1, from coordinate 55,009 downwards.
ATTTCTATCACGGTTTCTGCAATAAGACCATCTGGGCGCTCTTTCATTATTTTCCAGCGTACACAATTTATGAGGAACATTACTGGCAACAGTACAAAGAAATGAACGAAAGGTATTGTCAGGCGGTCCTGGAAATAGCCCGTCCGGATGACTTGATCTGGGTTCACGATTATCACCTGATGCTTGTGCCTAACATGATCCGTCGAAAATTGCCCGAAAGCCGGATCGGTTTTTTCCTTCATATTCCCTTTCCGTCCTTTGAGGTCTTTCGTCTTCTTCCGAGCCGCTGGCGAAATCAGATTCTCAAAGGATTGCTGGGCGCAGATCTTGTCGGATTCCATACTCATGACTACGTTCAATATTTCTTTCGTTGCGTGCTTCGGCTTCTGGGACGGGAACATTGCATGGGGCAAATTTTTGATGAGGATCACATTGTGAAAGCAGAAACCTTTCCCATGGGCATTGATTTTCAAAAATTTTTTCAGACCGCAGGCGAAGCCTCTGTGCTCCGCGAATCAGAGGAGATAAGGAAGAGTTTGCAAGAATCGCGGGTGATTCTATCTATCGATCGTTTGGACTATTCAAAGGGGATCACCCACCGGCTGGCCGGTTATGAATTGTTTCTGGAAAGGAATCCGGAATGGCGCGGAAAGGTTGTGCTGCTGCTGATCGTCGTTCCTTCACGCGTGGCGCTTCAGCATTACCAGATGATGAAAAAAGAGATCGATGAACAAGTAGGCCGAATCAATGGAAGGTTCGCAGACATCTCCTGGACGCCCATTCTCTACCAGTACAGATCGCTGCCTTTCGAGGAGATGATTGCTCTCTATGGATTAAGCGACGTCATGCTTGTGACGCCGCTTAGAGATGGAATGAACCTGATTGCCAAAGAGTACATTTCTTCGCGAATCGATCAAACGGGGGTTTTGATTTTGAGTGAGATGGCCGGCGCCGCAAGAGAAATGGGAGAAGCGATTCTAATCAATCCAAACACGCCACAGGAGATTTCTGACGCGCTGGAGACGGCGCTGATGATGCCGGCGGAGGAACAGAAAATCAGAAACACGTTGATGCAAAAAAGGCTGAAGCGTTATGATGTGAATCACTGGGCGAACGACTTTCTGCAAACGGTTGTTCAGGTCAAAGAGTACCAGCGAAAATTCAACGCGAAGCTGTTGCCGGCTCAGGCCAGGAAAGATCTGATTGACAGGTTCGCGCAATCCAAACGAAGAATCGTTTTACTCGACTACGATGGAACGATCGTTCCATTCGCCCGCGAACCCAGACTCGCGCAGCCGGATGCTGCATTGCAACACCTGATCAAGGATCTTTCGGAGCTTGCGGATGTCGTTCTGATCACAGGGCGTGATAAGAAAACAATCGACCGTTGGTTCCCTTTTCGAGATGCAAATCTGGTAGCCGAACACGGCGTGTGGTTGCGTATTCGCAATGAAGATTGGAAAATGCTCAAGCCGTTGAACGTTATGTGGAAAGAGAATCTTCTTCCCATTATGGAGTTGTTCGCCGACCGCTTGCCTGGATCCTTTGTGGAACAAAAGGAGTACTCACTCGCTTTCCATTACCGCCAGACCGATCCTGATCTTGCCTCCATTCGGGTGAAAGAGCTCACGGACACTCTCGTTCACCTTACGGCAAACATGGATGTGGTTGTGCTCCATGGAAGTAAAGTTCTGGAACTCCGAAATGGAGGAGTCGATAAAGGGGCAGCCGGCCTGCATTTTATCTCGAACACACCCTACGATTTCATACTTGCGGTGGGAGACGACTGGACTGATGAGGATCTGTTTCGAGTTTTGCCGGAAGGCGCGTACTCATTGAAAGTCGGCACCACCGCCTCTCATGCAACCTACAATGTCAGAGATTACCAGGACGTCCGCAGGCTGCTGAAAGAATTGATGAGTAGTTTTGCGACTCATACGCAAAGTTAGTCATTCGCACCTCTGGAAAAAACCTTCCTTGAAATGGGAAAGGGTCTATGTTATTAGTCAACTTGAGCTTATGCGATTGGGACAAACCTTGTTCTTTTCCTTGTCTTTTTCCTGATCCTTACCGTGCTTAATGCCGGGGAGTATGTAGTCATTCGAAAGAAGGACGGCAAACTGTTTAGAGGCAGGCTAGTCCGTGAAGACAACGAAAGCATAAACCATTTTATCCGATGGCCTGCCAGTACGCTTCAGAAAAGTCGAACTGGATCATCAGAAAATGCAAGAGCGCAATGCAAAAAGTAAGGATTCTACAAAACAGTTTACCTCTAAGAAAAGCGGGAAAGCGGACGGTAGCGTTTCACTTGCCGACCTCGCCAAGCAAAACAAAGAATCGCATACGGGAGATGCAAAGTCCTACTCGGAGGAGAATCTGCATCAAGCCGATTTGCCCGTTTCGGGAGATCCCCGGGAACAATCCTACATGGTCCAGATTTGGGAATTAGAAGCCAAAGTGGCCGAACTTGAAGAAAAAAAACGAAAAGAATCTGATCGATTTTATGAACAGTTCCGGCTGGACAAATACAAGGAAGAACTAGATGAACTAAAAAGGGATCTTGCAATCTATCGAGCACACCTCACGAAAGGGCCTGCAACCCAAAAGGACATAGAATCCACAAAGAAAATGATTCAAGCGCTGAAATATGATCTCGAGACTCTTCGGAAAACAGGAGGGTCTCAAGAGCAAATTCGGGCTTTAGAAAAGAAGATTGAGGAGTATGAGTCAAAACTAAAGGAGTTTCAATAGCCGGATCGATTCCTGTTTATGTTCTTAGCGCAATTCTAGTTTGACATCCCCAGGTTGTACACTCGCCATTTTCTTTCCAGCAACTTTGATGAAGCCGGGCGCCACATTGCCCGCAATGAACGATTTGCTCCTGCCCGCTGCGAAATTCGTCGCGGCAATAGGGACATTTATTCAAAATCCCGTGAACAAAGACAGCAAGAACGAGTTTACTCATTCCTTCGTAGGCTGACAGAAGAGCGAAGAGTGAGGTGATTGCCGCGGTAAAATCATTCTCACTAAATCGGCGCCTTGCTGGAAAAAGAATTTCTATTTCACCAGCTCCCTGATAAATTTCCAGGCGATCAAAAATAACTGGAAATTGATTTTGTGCATTTTCCATTTTAAGAAATTCGCTGGCAGCTTCCATCTGATTGCTGTGAATCAAGTAAATTGAGCCTGCTGGAGTCTTAAACAATACATCCTCGCCAGAATGCTTTTCGGGACCAGATCGGATCATTCGAAGCCAGAATTTTTGAATAACCGGAAACCGGATTCGCAAGCTTTCTTTCGGAGTGTCTCGTATCTGCTCATCAAGGAACGCACCCCATCTATAGGAGTACTCAATCTCAAATGCTCTTTCCCGGTAGAGTCCCTGAAACTGATAGGCTCCTTTTCCTTTCAAAATCTGCTCTAGATGATCGTATTTCTGTTTGTATGTTCCCTTCCATTGTGCACACAAACGTTCCAGGTAGGCTTCATACCTTCGAAGCAACCTTGAAAGTAACAGCGTTAAAAGGAAGGTAAGTAGAACAACAGCAGCGATCCAGATCATAGAACCGGGGGTTTCGCCGCCAACTGCAAAAGCAGAGCAACTATCTTGATCGCGGTAAAGAGAATTCCCAGCGTTAAAAGCAATCCGATCACGAGTTTTGTCCTGAGATCGATTCTCTTCTTCCTATCCCTGAACCGCAAGAAAAGCCAGACTGCAACCAAACTTGTCATCCACGCGACATGTTGTTTGAAGGCCAGCCACTGTAGAAACGGTGTCCAGTCGATTTCAAATGGGTAAACGTTCAGGAAAAAAAGACGAGCAGCAGTGCTCATCAAAAGGAGATCAACAAATCCAAAAAACATAGCTAACAGCGCAGGGATCAGACTATTCCGGTATCCACAGGACACCGCGAAAGCCACAATATGCAAGTTCAATAGGGCCAGGAAAGCGGATTGATCCCCGCTGGTTGTGAACAGGAAAAAGAATCTTTTTGCATCCGCCCCGGCCTCAGCAAGCAATTTGACATCCACAAACAACAAAGCGAGAAAGATAAATGGCAACGACAACAAGAAACTAAGGAATAGACTCAGCAATCCGTGAAGCGTTTGCGTTTTAGCCGGCGAGCTTTTTTTCCCTTCAATTGGACCGGTCAGCCTGCCGGCAGCGGTGCTAGCAAACAAAATTGTGATTCCAGGGACAGCCAGAAGTAAAAATGTAAACGCGCCCGTAAAGGCATCCGGTAAACTCAACAGCAACAAGCATACGAAACCGGTGATACCGCACATAGCAAGAGTGATTTTGGCGATTGCATAGAACAGATTTCTTTGTAATCTGAGCTCCGCCTCTATGATCTCTCCAGCAAGTGAATTCTTCCAAGCAGTCTGAAGCGCCGGCAAAAGCGTTTTGTTTAAGGGAAGACCGTGTGCTCGCCGATAATTGCTGGTCTGATGGAGCAATGACGGGAGAAGAAATACGTAATAAAGAATGCCGCCACACTGTGCAACGCTGCAGGATTTTGTTTTCTGCCAGCAGGCAGAATGATATTGCGCGCAGCAGTCCCGGCAATAAAGAGCATTCTTCAAACTAAGAATGTACTGCCTGCAACTGGCGCAACGTCTACGGGATTGCAATTGGAAATTCCAGGTGACATTCATGCGCTCTAACCCGATGATAGCATCACATGAAGATGAAAAGGCGTTCTCCTGATACTATGATTTAAGTGAAATTCCCGAGGTACCTGATAAATGCCTTCTGAAGAAATCAGTTCTCCGGCGCTTAACCACGCTGTGATCGGAAATGGACGGGTCCTTGCCCTCGTCTCACCGAGCAGCGCGATTGAATGGCTCTGTTTGCCGCGCTTTGATTCCCCGTCTGTTTTTGCCCGAATTCTGGATCGCGACAATGGTGGCGTATTTCAAGTTTTGTTTTCAGATTCCGAGATTCAGGGCAACATGAAGTACCTGTCAAACACGAATGTAATTTCAACCATCTTTGAGAAGAGCGATTCTGCATGGGAAATCATTGATTTTGCGCCCCGGATACCGGAAGGCCTGAGTGTGAGTGCGCCCATTCAGCTCATTCGGATCATAAAACCGCTCGCAGGACAACCCCGGTTGCGCATCGATTTTGACCCGCGGCCCGATTATGCCCGGATCAAACCCGATTTGTTGCAATCCAACTCAGGCATAGAAATACGGAGTGATTCCATACCGCTCCATCTTTCGACGAACCTTCCCGCTCCTTACGTGCTTTCAAAAAGGGAGTTTGTCTTAAACCGGCCGATCTATTTTGTGCTTTCGTACGGCAAGTTCCTGGAGTATCCGACACTTGCGGAAATCAATCGCAACCTGGATCTTACGATTGCGGGCTGGCGAGCCTGGGCAAAAACGTGCGCGCTTCCGACTTTTGCTCCGGTTGAAGTGCTCCGCTCTGCGCTCTGTTTGAAACTTCATGTGTATCATGATACAGGCGCAATCATTGCCGCATCCACTACCAGTATTCCTGAAGCTCTCGGGACGCCGCGCACCTGGGATTACAGGTATTGCTGGCTTCGCGATGCTTCCTTCGTGGTCGAAGCACTCCGCCGGTTGAGTCATGTGAACGAGGGGGAAAATTTCATTCTGTACTTGCGGGATGTTGCTGAAGCCGGCCCACTTCAGCCGGTCTATGGCATTGATGGCGAAAGGCATTTGCCCGAAATCGCGCTTCCACATCTGGCAGGTTTTGGAGGAAATGGCCATGTGAGGATTGGAAATGCCGCTTATGAACAAAAGCAAAATGATCTGATGGGCGAAATCATTCTCTGTCTTGAAACGCTGTTGAGCGATCCCCGAATTGTGCATTCGGATCCTGAAGGTTTTTTTCCGCTGATTCATCGCATGGTGGAGGATGCAATTGTCGCCGCGCCCACGCTTGATACAGGGATCTGGGAATTCCGTTCCTTGTTGCGTCCTTATACATTTTCGCGGGCGATGTGCTGGGTTGCGATCAGCCGCGGCGCCAGACTGGCGCGGAGGTTCAAACGGTTCGATTGCGCAGAACGCTGGGAACGAGTGGCGGACAAAGAACTGGAAATCATTCTCAGACACGGCTACAACGAAAGTCTCGGCTACTTCACTCAGGGATTGGATGGGGAGAATGCTGACGCGGCCAATCTTTTGTTGCCCACTCTCGGGTTGTTGGACGCAAGGGATCCGCGATTTGTGTCCACCGTAGATGCGTATCAGGAAATGCTGGTGGAAAATGGTTTGATGCTACGGTACATCAACCCGGATGATTTTGGAGCGACAACAAGCGCGTTTACGATTTGTTCCTTCTGGTGGGCGGAAGCTCTTGCATTAATGGGTCGTCTGGATGAAGCGATCAAATTATTTCACCATCTCAATAGTTTTGCTAACCACGCAGGTCTTTTTTCGGAAGATGTCGATCCAACAACAGGGACTTTGCTGGGGAATTTTCCTCAGGCATATACCCATGTCGGCCTGATTCACGCAGCCATGACGATCAGCGATCTGGTGGAAGCGCGCGACGGTAAAGTTCGCGCATGGTACTCTTCATGAAAAAGCCTTTGATCGGAATAGCTTCGGATGGAATGCGAAGAGTTCCCAAATACCAGCGCTCTGTGGAATTGGCCGGCGCGGATGTGGAAGTTCTGCTACCGCGCGCGGTCACTATGGATGTGATCGATCATCTTAACGGAATGCTGTTGACAGGAGGCGGCGATATTGATGCAAAGGAATTCGATGAAGTAAATCATCCGATGGTGCATCATATCAACAGGGATCGGGATGAAATGGAATTGACTTTAACGCGCGAAGCTTTGCGACGTGGAATTCCGGTGTTTGGAATTTGCCGTGGTGTGCAGCTGATAAATGTCGCGCTGGGTGGAAATCTGATTCAACACATTCCTGATGAAATCAAGACTTTGATTGTTCATGATTCCAAGAAAGCCCCTGGCAATCCGGGTCATGACGTTTCCATTCTTCAAGGCACTCGATTGCACGCGATCATCGGCAAAGATCGCGTGAGCGTCAACAGTTTTCATCATCAATCTGTTAAGGATTTGGGGAAAGGCCTCATCGCAACCGCATGGTCCGATGATGGTGTTGTGGAAGGGCTGGAACTTCCTGATGCGCGCTATTTTCTGGGTGTCCAATGGCACCCGGAAGAATTTGTGGACCATGGCGCCACGTTTCACTCGTTGTTCGAATCTTTCGTCAACGCGTGTAAGTAAAATAGCGCGGGCGTCCCGCCGGCAAAGCTCTTCTCGTTTCTCGCAGGCGGGACGCCCACGCTACTTTGTTACTTACTTCTTCAAAACCACGCGGGCGGGGGCGGCATCCATTCCTTTCAGGCGCAACGGCAGGCAGGAAAGTTCGTATTCCCCTTCCTCCACTTCAGCAAGATTCAAACCTTCGACCAGCGCAATCTGATTTTCCAATAACAACTTGTGAACAGGGTATTCGTCATCTCCGAAACGGTCCACCGAATGATAATCAAAACCGATCAGCTTGATGCCGTTATCGATTAAGTACCGGGCGCCATCAGAGGTCAGATAGACATACTTTTTGCTGAAGTACTTGTGGTTGCTCCAAAGATGAGAGTTGCGCGTCTTAAACAGGATCCGGAAATCATCCATCAAGATAAGTTGTTTAAGCTCCGGCAAATCGATTTTTTCACCATTATGAATTTCCACGACACGCGCTCTTCCATTCATCACTTCCAGGGGTATGTCTGTAATGGTCAGGCCTCCCTCATGCAAATGGGAAGGAGCATCCACATGCGTGCCGACATGATTCGACATCATGATTTTGGATAAACCAAAGGGATCACCTTTCTCAAGCGACTTGATGGATTTCGAGCGAAAACGCGGATCACCCGGGTAAGTCTGCATTCCAGGATGAATGTCAACAGTGATGTCGTAGAATTTCATAAAGGATGATCCCAGCTAAGGTAGAAGCTCAAACTGACTGAAAAAGAACGGTATTTCAGTGGTGGCAGAGTTCTCAGAATCCGAGCCATGAATGATATTTCGTTCCACATTCGCGGCCAGATCTTTCCGGATGGTTCCTTCGGCAGCTTTTGCCGGATCCGTCGCGCCCATCAGAGTCCGCAATCGTTCAATCACATTCTCCCCTTCCAAAACAACCGGCACACACGGTCCGGAGCTCATAAACTTTATGAGGCTTTGATAAAAAGGACGCTCGCGGTGCACAGCATAAAAAGAGCCCGCTTTTTCCGGTGATAGATTCACCATTTTCATTCCAACAATTCGGAAGCCGGCTCCTTCCAATCTTTTTACGACTTCTCCGATTACTCTTTGAGCAACGCCGTCCGGTTTTACAATCGCTAATGTTCTTTGCATATCAACTCCAGTTTATTATTTTCACCGCAGAGCACGCAGAGAACGCAGAGTAAAAAAGAAAAGGCTCATTTTCTACTCAGCGATCTCTGCGTTCTCTGCGGTTAATGAATCAACTCCTTCATAGTGCTACCGATATCAGCGGGGCTCCGGCTCACGCTCACGCCGGCAGCTTCAAGCGCAGCGATCTTCGATGCGGCGGTCCCGCTACCACCGGAGACAATTGCTCCTGCGTGACCCATCCTTTTGTCTGCCGGGGCCGTCATTCCGGCGATAAAGGAAACGACAGGCTTCGAAATATTCTTCCGGATATGTTCTGCAGCATTTTCTTCCGCAGTTCCACCGATTTCACCAATCATCACGATTGCGTGCGTTTCCGGATCCGCTTGAAATAGCTGCAGCGCATCAATGAAGTTTGTGCCATTTACAGGATCACCGCCGATTCCAATGCAGGTCGACTGTCCCATACCAAGGCCGGTGAGCTGCCATACGGCCTCATATGTGAGCGTTCCGCTCCGGCTAACCACACCAATATTTCCTGGCCTGTGAATAAATCCGGGCATGATTCCAATTTTGCACTTGCCGGGTGAAATAATTCCGGGACAATTGGGCCCGATTAAACGGGATTTGCCAGACTCCCGCAAAACCCGTTTGACCTGAACCATGTCATTGACCGGAATCCCTTCCGTGATTGCGATGATCAGCTCGATATCTGCATCGATCGATTCCAGAATCGCATCGGCGGCATAGGGTGGCGGAACAAATATTACCGAAACGTTCGCTCCTTCTTTCTGTACGGCTTCCGCAACAGTATTAAAAACCGGAACCGGCTTCTTTCCCGGTGGCACCTCGCTGAATAGGGTCCCGCCTTTGCCCGGCGTCACGCCTCCTACAATATTAGTAGACGCATAGTCCATGCAGTGATACGCATGAAATTTACCTTCTTTTCCGGTAATTCCCTGTACGATGATTCGTGATTTTTTGTCAACCAGTACGCTCATTCGTTCTTACCTCGCGAGAGCCACAACTTTTTCGGCTGCATCTTTCATGCTGTCGGCAACGGTGAACTTTAAACCGGAATTGAGAAGAATCTCTCTTCCCTTCTCCACGTTGGTGCCTTCCATTCTCACAACAACAGGCAGTTTCAGGTCCAATTCCGAAGCTGCATCCACGACTCCCTGGGCCAGAACATCGCATCTCAAAATTCCGCCGAAAATATTGATCAGCACCGCTTGCACATCCGGATCGGAAGTGAGAATGCGGAATGCATTCACGATCTGATCCTTCTTCGCCCCGCCGCCAACGTCCAGAAAGTTTGCGGGTTGTCCGCCGGCCAGTTTGATGATGTCCATGGTAGCCATTGCCAGACCCGCGCCGTTGACCATGCACCCGACCGTTCCTTCAAGTTTGACGTAGTTCAAACCGTATCTGGAAGCTTTAACTTCAAAAGGATCCTCTTCACCGATGTCTCGCAGAGCAACTATCTCCGGATGCTTGAAAAGCGCATTGTCATCAAAGTTGATTTTTGCATCCAGCGCCAGAACATCCCCTTGTTTGCTCAACAAAAGTGGATTGATTTCGGCAAGGGTTGCATCCTTCTCAACAAAAAGCTTGAATAATTGCGTCAGAAAATGGATCGCTTTCGGAATGCTGTCCGTTGGAATTCCGATTCCATACGCAAAGCGCCGCGCTTGATGCTGACGGATCTCGCGATCCCGTACATGAAATCGAATGAGCGCTTCCGGCCTTTCCTTTGCCAGCGTTTCGATATCCATTCCGCCTTCTGCGCTTGCCATCACAACCGGCAAAGAAGCCTGACGGTCTAAAACGATTCCCAGATAGTATTCCTTTGCAATATCGAGTCCTTGTTCGATCAGTACCTTATTTACGATGCGCCCCTCAGGTCCTGTTTGTGGCGTTACGAGTGGTTTGCCCAATAACTCCGCGGCCTTCTGCGCGGCTTCCTCCGGACTCTTCGCAATCTTGATCCCGCCTCCTTTGCCGCGCCCGCCGGCATGAATCTGAGCCTTCACCACAACCACCGGAGTTCCCAACCGGATAGCAGCTTCTTTCGCTTCTTCCGGAGTTGTCGCAACAATGCCATTCGGAACTGGAATGTTGTAACTGCGAAAAAGTTCCTTGCCCTGGTATTCGTGTATTTTCATAAACAAAGTAGCGCGGGCGTCTCGCCGGCGCAAAATCTCATAAATAATTATTTTTCTTCAGAACATCGATCAGTTCCTGTACAGTCGAAATGGATTTGTTCAGCATCGCTTGTTCTTCCGGCAGCAACTTGATTTCGACAATGTTTTCGATACCGTGCGAGCCGAGTTTCACAGGAACTCCTAGAAATAGGCCCTGCACACCATATTCTCCTTCGAGATAGGCCGCGCAAGGCAAAATCTTCTTTTTGTCTTTCAATATGGCATCAATCATTTCAACTACGGAAGAGCCTGGCGCGTAATAAGCGCTTCCCGTTTTCAGTAACGCAACAATCTCGCCACCACCCTTCCGCGTCCGCTGAATGATGGCTTCGAGTTTCTCCGGCGAAAACAATTCTGTGATCGGGATTCCCGCGACCGTCGAGTAACGCGCAAGCGGAACCATTTCATCCCCATGACCGCCAAGCACAAACGCATGTGTATTATCAATGGAAACTTCCAGTGCTTCAGCGATAAATGTGCGAAATCGCGCGGAATCCAACACGCCTGCCATTCCCATCACGCGATGCTTTGGAAAGCCACTCATCTTCAACGCAAGATGCGCCATCGCATCCAACGGATTCGAAACCACAATAATGATGGCATTCGGCGAGCGCTTCGCAACCTGCTCCACAACTTCTTTTACGATGCCCGCGTTTTTAAGCAGCAAATCATCACGGCTCATCCCGGGTTTACGCGGTAAACCCGCCGTGATGACGATGATGTCAGAATCATCTGTAATGTCGTAGCTGTTCGAACCGGTGAGCTTGGAGTTGTATCTCTCAATCGGACCGGCCTGCATTAGATCCAGAGCCTTGCCCTGCGGCACGCCTTCCACAATATCAACCATCGCTACATCGGCAAGCTCTTTTTCAGCGCACTGTTGCGCAACCGTTGCGCCTACATTTCCAGCACCAACGACAGTAACTTTTTTTCTTCCCATAGCGCTCCCCTGATTAGAAATTCTCAATGATGGCAGTCGCAAACTCGGAAGTTTTCAGCTCAATGGCTCCTTCCGTTTGCCGTGCCAGATCGTACGTGACTTTTTTCTGTTGAATGGTTTTTGTAAATGCGGCTTCGATCGAATCCGCGGCTTCCTGCCACCCCATAAATTCAAGCATCATTACCGCGGACAGTAAAAGAGAACCCGGGTTAACCATATCTTTGTCCGCATATTTTGGCGCTGTTCCATGAGTCGCTTCGAATAAAGCAGCTTCGTCGCCAATGTTTGCGCCGGGGGCAATGCCGAGTCCGCCAACTTGCGCCGCGCAGGCGTCGGAAAGGTAGTCGCCGTTCAAGTTTGTTGTAGCAATAACGTCATACTCCTCGGTCCGTGTCAAAATTTGCTGAAACATCGAATCTGCAATGCGGTCTTTCATCACAACCTTTTCACCCGCTTCGCCGGCCGATTGTTGTCCCAGTTGCTCTTCGGCGATTGTCGTGTCCGCAAATTCTGTGCGCGCAAGCTCGTAACCCCAATCCCGGAATGCGCCTTCCGTGAATTTTTGAATGTTGCCTTTGTGAACCAGCGTCACACTTTTTTTCTTGTGTCTGAGCGCATATTGAATCGCCATCCGAACCAAACGCTGGCTTGCAAATTTTGAGATCGGTTTAATTCCGACACCTGATTCCGGACGAATTTTGGTGCCCATATTTTCATTAATCCAACCAAGCACTTTCCTGGCCTGTTCGGATTCCGCTTTCCATTCCACACCGGCGTAAACATCTTCAGTGTTTTCACGAAAGATCACAACATTCATTTTTTCCGGTTGCCGGACAGGAGAAGGAACGCCGGGATAGTACTTTACAGGACGCACGCATCCATATAAATCCAGGACCTGTCGCAATGTAACATTCAAACTCCGAAAACCGCCACCCACGGGGGTCGTCAATGGACCTTTGATGACTACCTTGTAATCCTCAACGGCCCTCAGTGTATCCTTCGGCAGCATTTCGCTGTATTTTTCCTGGGCTTTGTCCCCTGCATATATTTCCCACCAGTGGATTTTCCTCTTGCCACGGTAGGATTTTTCGATGGCCGCATTCACCACGCGTTGAGTCGCTTTCGTAATGTCTCTTCCAATCCCATCCCCTTCGACAAAGGGAATGATCGGCTCATCAGGGACCTCGACTTTACCTGCATTGACTTTGATTTTGCCGCCCGTGTTCAGTTCTTTTAGTTGATCGTACGACACATTTCACCTCTGTTTTCCTAGCAATGTAGGGCAGGCGTCTCGCCTGCGGACCTGCGCAGACGAGACGTCCGCGCTACTTTGCAGTAAAACTAATTCTTGGATTAAGAGAGTAGTGAATTAAGTGGATTGCCTGCGGAGTTTGCGACGCAATCGCTTCCGGGCAGAAGCCTGTTTGGCTCTCTTTTTCTCGCCGGGCTTCAGATAAAAGGAATGCTTCTTAATTTCTTTGATGATGTCTTCCTGTTGGACTTTGCGCTTGAAACGTTTCAGCGCAGATTCCAACGATTCACCATCTTGAACGATTACTTCAGCCAATGAGAATTCACCTCCTTCTCTTTAAGTGCAAAGTAATGAGTCATGAGTCCTCATTAGCCGGTCTCATTACTCATCGCTTCAGCACTGTATTTTGGACCCGCAGATTCTACCATAATGGGTATTGCCCCGCAAATGCGCAACTCTCCCAACTCTCCCAATTTGTAGCGCGGGCGTCTCGCCTGCGAATCGCCGGCCAGAGGCCCGCGCTACTTGCAACTTTCCATTTAAACAAGAGTCGCGTATCCTCATCTTCGAGGAGGTTGGAACAACTTTGAAAATACAGAAAACGTGGATTTTTATGCTCGTTGTCCTCGGGCTTGCTGCTTTTGCTGCAGAGGAGCCGGAGCGGATTAGCATCACCGGGACAGTCTTTGTTGACGATAATGGAAACGGCAAACGAGACAACGGGGAGCCGCCACTGAAAGCAGTGGTAGTCTCAAATCAGGTGGATGTTTCGATCAGCGATGAAACGGGTTCATACAATCTAAAAACTCCCATAGAACAAAACCTTCTCTTCGTGAGCATTCCGGATTGTTATCAACCGGTTGGATCCTTCTGGAAGCGAGTCGATACGGGGAAGAAGAAACAGCGAATTGATTTTCCACTTCAAAAGACAAATTCAGTCAAAGAATTTCAATTCGTGCATGCGTCCGATACTCACATCAGTCAGGAGAGTTTTGTCCGAACCGAGAAACTTCAGGAACTTATTCGTTCCGTCAAACCTGCTTTCGTTTTAATCACTGGTGATCTGGTCAAGGACGCGCTTAGAGTTTCGGAACAGGAAGCGAGGGGTTATTACGAACTCTTTCTGAAAGGAATTCAGAATGCGCCTGCGCCCATCTTTACCGTTCCGGGAAATCATGAAATTTTCGGAATCGAACGCCATCTGTCGTCGATAAGCCCCGGCCATCCCATGTATGGAAAGAAAATGTATCGCCACTATCTCGGACCGAATTATTATTCGTTTAATTACGGAGGAATTCATTTCATCGGCATGGACTCCGTGGACGTTGATGACCTCTGGTACTACGGACATCTGGATCAAGTTCAGCTGGACTGGTTAAAAAAGGATCTCGAATCCATTCCGGTCAGCCGGCCGGTCGTCACCTTTAATCACATACCGCTGGCGAGCGCAGCGGAAAACCTGTCAGGATACAGAGAGGATCCGCCGGCACCGACTCTCATCAAAGTGAACGGGCAAACCGTTTTTCGTCACGTTGTATCGAACGCCGAAGCGGTTTTAACTGAACTGAGAAAACATCCTTTCCCGCTTGCTCTTGGTGGCCATATGCATATGAGGGAAAGTTTGACTTACGAAACAGAGAAAGGGAAAACACGTTTTCATCAATCGGCAGCAGTTGTAGGCCCGAGTTCCATGGCAGGAATGCAGTTACCATCAGGAATCACAGTTTATCGCGTCCGCGACGGTGTGATTGATGAAGGTACTTTTATCTCAATCGACAGGAACTGAACCTGGTTCCAAACAACAGTGTTTCAATCGGGCAGAAATCTCTTCCTTGGGAATAACGCCAACGATCCGGTCGACCTCTTCTCCATTGTTAAAGAACACTAATGTGGGGATTGCCTGAATCTTATAAAACGATGCGATATCAACCTCTTCATCAATGTTGACTTTGTAAACGACAACTCTATCTTGAAATTCCTTTTCCACCGAATCAACATGCGGAGCGAGTGCTTTACAGGGCCCGCACCACTCCGCCCAAAAATCCACAATCACGGGCAGGCTCGCCTTGAGGACTTTCTGCTCGAAGTCAGGTTCCTCGCGGGGAAAATTCCTGTACTTCGCTACCTCCTTCAGATTGAGTTCGTACGCTTCTCCATAAGAACCCTGACCGAGATCGTATTTCTCGCGAAGCGATTCCAGATATTCCTTGGAGATTTTTTTGGGTGGTCTTCCGGGTTGTGACTGCCTTGTGGAATCTGCTGGTTTTTCCTTCACGCCCGATTTTTTTCTTTCCTCAGTTTTCTCCTGGTCAATCTCTTCTTTTTTGATATTCAAAAGAATACCGTCCTGACCTTTTAAGATGATGGTTTCTCCGATTTCTCTCAATATTGTTCCTTCCACAACTTTCCCGTTTCTCAACACGAATTCATCGGCAGATGCGGCAAGGGTACAACCAACAGTCACAAACGCAAAGATGAGAATTTTCATGGGATGATTATAAACTGCATTGCGCCATTTCTCTGGCAATTTCGGGAGCATGCTCGGTCACCTTTCGTACTGCTTCCACATATTGATGGAGGAGTTCCGGACAAGGCGAGGTAAACACGGGGAAGCGGAGAAGTGTCTCGTTTGCTGCTTCGGTTTGAGGAAGCCGCGCGCCGAAAAATTTCCTGTGCCCTTCCGTAAAGAGCGGTTATTGGTGAAGCAACGGGTAACGGGGCAGAGATACATCACATCCTTCTGCGCGAAGCGCTTCCGCAAATTGCTCGTGTGAAATGCCAAACCGTGTGAATTCGTAACAAACCAGGAATTCGTAATAGACGCGATTGAATGTGCGGAGGCGGCAAAAACGGATGCAATCCAACATCTACAAAGTTAGCTGACAGAAACCGCGCGTTTTGATTTCGAACGGCATTGTGCCGCTCGAGCTTCTGCAGCTGGCATCGCGCCACTGCAGCGGACAAAGGAGACATTCGAGTTTTGATTCCGAAAGTTGTTCCCGCAAAACGTCGAGCGGGTGACTCCAATTCCAGAATCCGCATCATGTCGCCCATGCAGACCGCTTTCTCATACAATCCGCGGTTATCGGTCAAAAAAATTCCTCCTTCGCCGGCAGGAGCCAGTTTGCTGGTCTGCAAACTAAATACAGAAATGTCGCCAAGAGTCCCACATTTGCGTCCTCTCCAGATTGCGCCATGTGCGTGCAAGCATCTTCGATGATTCTTAAGTTGTGCCGCTTCGCGATTTCCAGTAGCTCAGTCATTTTGGATGGTATGCCCCACAGATGAACAACAACGATAGCCCGCGTTCGGGAAGTAATCTTCCGCTCCACATCTTCGGGATCGAGTCCCATTCGTTTCGGTTCGCTTTCACAAAAAACGGGAACCGCGCCTAACCACAACATCGGAACAACGGAAGCCCAGAAAGTTGCCGAAGGCACAATCACCTCGTCGTCCTGTTGCAGATCGAGCGCAAAGAACGCAGCCATCAAAGCAGCTGTCCCATTGCAATGAGCGAACGCATAACGGCGCCCGAGCTCTTCCGTATAGTCCCGTTCGAGCTCGCGAGTCACGGAATGACAGGAAAGATCGCCATGCCGGAGCACCTCCAGTACGGCTTGCTCTTCTTCATGCTCGAGCAGTGGCCATCTCGTTGACTCTTTCGTATCCAATGTTACTGATTTCGAACCCCTAAAATTGCCGGTTTCATAAAACCTCCTGAATCACGTCATCAAATTCCCTTTTGATTCTGTATTCGTATTGACTGATGTCTGCTTCGGCTTTCGTTGCAAGGTCCAAAGTTGCGAGCTAAAGCAGGCCGCCCCACGCCATCATCGCGGATGCCTGACTTGTTCCACTGGAGAAATCGCCTTTATCAACCAGCAAGACTTTATACCCCTTCGAACACAAACTATGGTAAACGGAGGCGCCGTTGATCCCTCCTCCAATGATCGCTACATCAAAAACGTTATTGCGGAGAAGATCCCATTTTTCAGATCGTGTAATCATGAATACACCTCGCGAAGCCCGTGGATTGCTCTCTTCCAATCATCCAAAACTTCGCGACATTCCTTGCCTTGAGGATGCAATGGCTTCCCGATCGTTGCTCGAATGCTGCAAAGACGAAAACCGGGACGCAGACGCGAAAGGAGGTTCTGCGAACCCTCAATCAAAACAGGAATGATAGGAGCATCCGTTTGCGTGGAAAGAATGCCCGCGCCATCGCGTGGCTCCATCAACTTACCCGTAATCGTCCTTCCACCCTCCGGAAATAGGCAAACGTTCATGCCGCGTTGGATTCCGTGAAGTGCGTTCACCAGACAACCGGGAATTTTTCCACCGCGGCTTGTAAGTAGCACTCGCGCATAGCGGATGATCCAGGAAAGAGGAGGCACCCTAAAATTTTTCTCGTACGCAATGTAGAGCGTATTATCGGGAAGGATCGAATAAAGTAGAAGTGGATCGATATCACTCAAATGATTCGGACAAACGAGATAGGACCCCCGTATCGGAATGTTCTCAATGTCTCGCACTTTGAATCCAAAAAAGACTCTTAACAGACCCCGAATCAGCCACTTCAATGCCGAAACCAGAAGTGCTGCCATCATCGAACGTTGATAAAACATTACTTCCCACCCAACATACGGAATGCGGCTTTCGTAACTTCAGGTATATACCGCGAGAGAGGACCCTTTAATTTTTTTTCGGCTACCAGAGTGGCCGGCTCCAGAACCAGTCCATATAACATAGCAGCGCCAAGTCGAGTGTCCTCAATCTTGAACTGTCCTGAGCTCTTTGCTTCTTCAACAAGTTCAAAAACCAGAGTTTCAGGATTCAAATCCTTTCTCAGTTTTTTATGAACTGGAAAATTATGTTGAGAAAGCAAAATAAAAGAAAAAAGATCCGGGTCTTCATCGAAGAAGCGGTAAAACAATTCGATGCCTTCTTCTAACTTTTTTGCGATAGACCTGGATCCTTTCCAGAGAGCTCTCACGCGGGCGCCAAAGGATTCCACTTCACGCTGAAAAAGGCGCCAGGCGAGTTCCTCTTTACCGCTGTAATGACGGTACAACGCACCTTCCGCGCATCCCGCTTCTGCAGCAATATTTTTGATCGTGATCCCTGTGATCCCTCGCGCGGCAAACAGGCGCATCGCCGTCCTTTCAATGTCGTTTAGTTTCGTAACCGGTCTCGCCATAAATCACAAAGGCAGGCGCACTCCGCCATAAACTTTGGGTTGAAGATCAAAAGCGTCCACAGAATCCACACGAGCCATGAAGAAGAGACGAGCACATTCCGACAGCGGAAAATCAGCGCCACCCAGAATCTGCCCGCCAATGTTCGTTTCATTTTCAGAGCTGACTCCAAATAAACCGGTCGTCCCCTTTTGAAAGTGAATCGAGGGACCTGCTCCGGCGGCCGAAAGAATGGTACAATCGTGCGGCTGGATGGATTTGCGCGTTGAACAAGACTTCCACCATACACAGTCTTCGCGCTAAGATTCTTTTGTTTGCCGCATTGCCGGTGGTCCTGATCCTGACGGCGGTGATCGGCCTTCTCGTCACCAGCTCTTACCGGCATCAAATCCAGGAAACCCTCGTAAGGATCAATTTGGAAACCGCGAAGGCGGCTCGTGAAATAGAACGAGGGAGCCTGGAAGCAGTTACCATCGCTCACACCATGGCGCTCGCTCAGGAGAATGGTTTATTCGGCAGCCGGTCCGAATCGATCCTCTATGCCCGCAGGATTCTTGAAAAGCACCCGAACCTTACGGGAGCGTACTTCGGTTACGAACCAAATGCCGATGGCAACGATCAAGTGTTTCTCACAAAAGCGATTGCTCAAGAAAAAAGTGCAACCGACAAAACAGGTCGTTTCCTTCCTTACTGGTTTCGAGACAAGGACGATCCTTCAATCATCCTCATGAATCCTCTGATCGATATGGAGAAAAGCTTCTATTACCAGGGAGTCAAGAACAAGATTAATGAAATTCCCGAGACGCACAATATCGCCCTGGCGACGGAGCTCAGCATTCATTACATCGGACAGAAAAACCAGAATGAAACTTCTGATTCCAACATCATGGTAACCGAACCCTATGATTATGAAGGGAAACTAATCGTTGAACAGACTTATCCCATTGTCCGGAACGGGAAGTTCGTGGGAATAGCAGGAGTTGATCGCTCACTCACGCAGGTGGCCGAGTTTCTTCAACAATTGAAACCTTTTCGAACTTCTGATTTTATCCTGATCAGCCAGAGAGGAAGAATCATTTCGGCCACGATGGATTCTGCGCTGAATACGAAAAGGATTGAGGACACTCCCTACTCAAATGTTTTGCTTGAATTTTACAACGAGAAGTATGATTCCCAGGCGCGATTGATGGTGGATCCCGTTAAATTCGAAGAGTATTACTATGATGCTTCAAAGATCCCTACCGGGAATTGGACTCTAGTTATGCGAGTTTCCCGCGCCGAGATTTTGGTTCCGATAATGACACAATTCCGAAGGTCATCGGGAATCGCGATAGTAGGTCTTGTCTTTATCTTTGTGATACTTGTCTGGTTGGCCAACTCAGTTACCCGCCGGCTTGCAGTTGCCGTTCGACTCGCTGATCAAGTAGCGGCAGGCGACCTGAAAGCCGAAGTGTCTGTCTCGGGAAACGATGAAACTGCGACATTGCTTCGCGCCATCCAAAGCATGATCGAGAATCTGAACGCTTTAATCGGACAGGTAAAGCAATCCTCGGTTGAGCTACTTTCGGCAGCAAGCGATATCACAAATGCGGCAAGAAATCAGCAGGAAGGCGTAAATCACTTCGGCTCTTCAACCAGCCAGATTGCCACTGCGCTCACCGAGATAGCCGCTACTTCACGGGAGCTAACGAGATCGATGGAAAATGTAAATCGTTTAGCAACCGAAACCGGCGCCCAGGCTGTGTCCGGCCGCGGAAGTCTGGATGGAATGGCCTCCACCATGGATGCTCTCCAGGACGCAACTTCTTCCATCTCCTCCCGACTCACAACAATCAGGGAAAAGGCAAACAACATTAATTCCATTATCAAAACCATTACCAAGGTGGCGGATCAAACAAACCTGCTTTCGCTAAATGCGTCGATCGAAGCCCATAAGGCCGGTGATTACGGACTTGGCTTTTCGGTCGTGGCCAATGAAATACAAAGGTTAGCTGATCAGTCAGCCGTCGCAACTCTGGATATTGAAAAAATCGTGAAAGAAATGCACGACGCGGTCTCAGCAGGTGTAACGGAAATGGAACGCTTTATCCGGCAGGTGAGTCAAGGTGTAACCACAATAGCCAAAGTAAATGAGGTTCTGGGCAGTATCATAAAACAGGTAGAGCATATCAGCCCACAATTCGAGGTTATCAACAGGAGTATGCAATCGCAATTGCAAGGGACACAACATATCAAGGATGCAGTACTGCAATTGAACGATGTGGCTCGCGATACCCAAAGATCACTGCAGCAATTCGACAGCGCAACATCAAGACTTCACCACACGGTTGACGGGTTGAGATTGGAAGTTTCACGCTTCAAGGTTGAGTAGATCGCCTCAGACCCTTTTGGCAGGTAGGAAACAATGCTTTTGAACTCGTATTGTATTGCTTCATTGATTCATTGCCGTGTCTGGTCCGGTCAATGCCAGTTTTCCAATCATAGTAATAGCTGTCGACTCGATTCCAAACCGATACAAAGTAGCGTGGACGTCCCGTCCGCATCGCGGGCCAGAGGCCCGCGCTACTTTGCTTAATCGCTGCTATTTCAGCGCAAACACGTAACCGTTTTCGACCGAGATAAGCTCCACCGGCGCATCGATGCGAACATGATCTCCTTCTTGAGTCTGCAGGCGAGCCATCAAACGTGGGCCCTCATCCAGATCGATGATTGCAAGATAGTAGGGAACTATGCTTTTGAATTGTTCCGGCGCAACATGCACTCGCGAAAAGCTGTAGATCTTGCCTGCACCGTTGATCTGCGCGCGTTCAGTGGGAGTCACGTTCAAACAGGAGGGACACAGATCCACATCATCCAGGTATTTGTTCCCGCAAACCGGACAGGTGCGTATGGTTATCTGCATGGTTTAAGCCCTCCTTAGCAAAATGTGCACAACACAGCTGGCGCCGCTACCGCCAAGATTGTGCGCCAGAGCGACTTCGGCATCCTTCACCTGGCGCGGACCAGCTTCCCCGCGCAATTGCAACACGAGCTCTGCTACCTGAGCCACACCGGTTGCTCCTACCGGATGCCCTTTGGATTTGAGGCCCCCGCTGGTATTGACCGGAATTTTTCCACCGATCGCCGTCATACCTTCTATGGTGAAGGGGCCCCCCTGCCCTTTTTTGCAAAAGCCCAGATCTTCGATCGCAATGATCTCCGCAATCGTAAAACAATCATGCACTTCTACAACATCGATGTCGTTCGGAGAAACATTTGCCATTTCAAAAGCTCTGCGGCCCGCTGCAATAGTTGCTTCAAAACGCGTGATGTCTTTCTTCTGGTACATGCAGAAGGAGTCGGAAGCCTGGCCATGCCCGATCACATCCACCGGCGTTTTCGCGTACTGCGCGGCAAGCTCCGAAGCGCAAACAACAAGCGCCGCAGCGCCGTCAGTGATCAACGAACAATCGTACAGATTCAGCGGTTCCGCTACTAATACCGTAGAATTCGCAGCTTTTTCCAACGAAATTTCCTTTTGCATGTGCGCATCCGGATTTTTCGCGCCGTTGGCGTGATTCTTCACGGCCACCTGCGAGATCTGCTGCCGGGTGGTGCCGTATTCGTGCATGTGGCGCGTTGCCATCAGGGCGAACATCGAAGGGAATGTGGCTCCCAGCTTAGCTTCGGTTTCCCAATCCGCCGCCTGCGCCAGATATTCCGTGACTCGCGGTGTGTCCACCGAGTTCATCTTTTCAACGCCACCGACCAGGACAAAATCGTACAACCCTGAACCGACGGCAATCACAGCTTCGCGCAGAGCAGCGCCGCTGGAAGCGCACGCGGCTTCATATCGTGTGCACGGAACATTGGGCAATCCCAATGCCGTGGCTGCATACGCCGCCACATGATTCTGACGATTGAAACCGGTCGCAGCAAAATTGCCAAGGTAAAAAGCCTGAATCATCGATGCATCAATTTTTGCATCCAGCAAAGCCTTCTTACCCGCTTCCGCAATTAAACTCTTTAAAGAACGATCGGGAAAAACTCCAAATCTTGTTTTCCCCATTCCGATGATCGATACGCCTCGCATAAATGAACTCCATGATAAAAATTATAGTATCAAAGTAGCGCGGACGTCTCGTCTGCGGCATCCGCCCGCGCTACTTTGTTTACAGTAAACTAATTTTTGCAGCTTCCACCTGTTGTTTGAACGCCGCAACCTCTTTCTCAAAAATCTTTGTGTATTCTTCTTGAGCTTTCTTGAGAGTATCTTCCGCAACTTTTATATGAGCCTGGTGTGAAGGGGAAGGCGCCCCTGGCGCAGAATCCACGGCTTGTTGTGCATAAGAGATCTTGTTCATTGCGTCAATTTCCGGTGGAATCCCTTTGGTCTTTGGTGGCTGCCAGAATTTCCGTTCCAGATCGTCCAGTTGCTTCTTTAATTTGTTTCCCGACTCACGCAAAGTCTTATAAGGACTTTTTTCAGGATCTTTGAGTGATGCCGCTCGATCCAGCGCATCCACTTTGCGCATGACCACATCGATGTCCGCTTTCACACCCTGAATTTTTTCAATCGCATCGGTTGCCGTTTCCTGCATTTTTCCAAGCCGCGCAAGGGCATCAAAATTTGCTTTGCGATCCGCATCCGAAATAGTGTCACGCGGATCTCCTGTTACACGGACCTGCGAAGAAGCCTGCTGTTCTTTGTACTTTACTGTAACCGTGTAAGTACCCGGCAGTACTTGAGGACCTTCCGGTTCCCTGAATCTTTGCTCCGGAGGCCGGGGTGGTTCGCGAAACGCATCACGACGCAGATCCCAGGTAGCGCGATTTACACCACGCTTTGCCGGCGCTTTGAAGCGTCGAATTACATTTCCCTGCTCATCTGCAACTTCAATGTCCACCTGTGGCCCTTTGTCCTCTTCCTTTCTGGGCGCTATCACGGGAATATCTTCCTTCTCCATTAAAAGCTCTCCGGTTTCTTTCCCTGAATACTTTTTCTGTCTTTCCTGTTCTTTGAGCTCCTTCTCCTTTTTGGGATCCGGATAGGGTAAACCGGCAACGTTTAAGGAATACGTCAACATTGCTCCGTAAGGTTCGCTTTCACCGCGGAATTCGCCGTGACCCGCAAAAGGTGGTCTACCGAAAGGCTGTGACTGATAATGATGCGCATCAGGAACAGCAAAGACATGAACCGGTTTTTTCAAAATGTCTTCACTCAGAGTCCGCAAAGGAGTGATGTCATCGATGATGTACAGCGCGCGACCGTGAGTCGCAATCACGAGGTCCTGTTCTCTTGGATGGATTGTAAGATCCATCGTGGAAACCGTTGGAAGGCCGTGAGTCCACTTCATCCAGTGTTTACCTCCGTTCAGACTCACATACAATCCGAATTCCGTTCCAAGAAAGAGAAGATCTTTCTTCACGGAATCCTGTGTGATTGCGAGAGCGTATCCCCACAGGTCCTTTGTTGCAAGATTCTTCCATGTCTTTCCAAAATCGTTTGTTTCATAAACATAGGGAGTCCAGTTGGAACGGCGATGATCATCAAGGATTACGAACGCAGAGCCTGCCTCATGTTTGGATGGTTCGATGTGAGGGATCCACGTATTTGCGGGAACATCTTTGATATTCTTCTCCACGCTCGACCAGTTTTTCCCGCCATCTCGCGTTACGTGCAACCTGCCATCATCGCTGCCAACCCAGAGCACGTTTCGATCGAGCGGACTGATGGCGATTGCAATGATGGTAGTGAAGTTTTCCGCGCCGGTAACATCCAGTGTGAGACCGCCGCTTTGTTCCTGTTTTTGCCACTCTGGATTATTGGAAGTCAGATCCGGACTGATCTTCGTCCAGGAGTCACCACGATCGGTCGACTTGTGAACATATTGACTGCCGTAGTAAACGGCGCCATCTTCTTGATCCACAGCGAGCCCTGCATTCCAATTGAATCGCAGTTTCTGTCCATCCGGCGCAGGAGGGCGAATATCTTTTCGCTCGCCGGTCTTTATGTTATAACGCATCAAGTAGCCTTCCTGGCTCATCGAATATCCCATGCTGGAATCTTTTGGATCCGGCGCCGTGTCAAAGCCATCTCCAAAACCGACCATCATCCAGTGATGATTTCTGATTCCTCCACTCTCCCAGACCTCATTGGGGCCGCGCCAGGAACCGTTATCCTGCAAGCCACCATACACGTTGTAAGGAGTATCCATGTCCACTCTAATATGGTAGAACTGCGCCAGAGGAATATTCCCAACAAACCGCCAGGTAACGCCACGGTCCTGTGTCACCGCAACTCCACCATCATTCCCTACAATCATGTGTGTTGGATCATTGTTGTTAATCCAGAGTGCGTGATAGTCAGGATGAACGTCCCGGAATGGAACCAGAACTTCCCAGGATTTACCACCATCATTCGATACGCGGACCAGACTTTCCAATCGATACAACCGGTTCGTTAGAACGGGATCGACGCGAATATCGGCGTAATAAAAAGGGCGTCCCGCGACATCCGGCTCTTCATTCATCGTTTTCCATGCTCTGCCGCCATCTTCCGAACGAATGACAGCGCTCTTTTGCGCTTCCACAATTGCATACACGATTTGTGAATTGGCGCGGGAAAAAGCGACACCGATTCTTCCCAGCAATCCTTTCGGCAGACCATCCTCTTCGCTTAATTTGGACCAGGACTGCCCGCCATCCACCGTAACGTGTAAACCGCTGCCCGGACCACCGGAACGGAAAAACCAGGGCCATCGACGGTATTCCCACATTGCAGCAAATAGTTTGTTCGGATTCACTGGATCCATTGCAAGATCCGCGCATCCGGTTTTTTCGTTTACGAATAAAACCTTCGTCCAGGTCTTTCCACCATCCACAGTTTTGAAAACGCCACGGTCTGCGTTCTCACCCCACTCTCTTCCCAGAGCTGCAACGAATGCGACGTTTGGATCATTTGGATGCAATCTGATTCTGCTGATCCTTTCGGTCCCATCCAATCCCAGGTGTTTCCACGTTTTGCCGCCATCCATGGTTTTGTAAACGCCATTTCCAACAGATGCGCTGTTGCGAACGTTTCCTTCACCGGTCCCAACCCAGACGATGTCCGGATTTGCCTGATAAATCGAAACGGCCCCGATCGCGGCTACCTTCTGATCATCGAAAATGGGAGCCCATGTGTTTCCACCATTTTCTGATTTCCAGACTCCTCCCGTGGCAGCGCCTACATACACGATGTCCGGATTAGAATGAACCGCATCAATTGCCGCCACGCGGCCGCTCATCGAAGCGGGACCAATCGAACGGGCCTTCAATCCGGCAAGAAGCCCCGGATCAATTTCACCAAACGCAAATGATGATACAAAGATCGACACAGCAAGAACGCACAGAAGATGCCGCATCCAAACCCCTCCTTATTTGTAACGCCGACTTCCAGCCGGCAAGACTTATTGCTTTAAAATCTGATCCAGTTCTTTTAATAGATCATCCAATCTTTCCGTAGGAATATCCTGATTTGTAGATAGCACCGTCTTTATCACACCATCGAGCGTGCCCGGTCCGATATCTTCATCGCCATACACACCATTCATCCAGCGCTGAAACAGGTCTTCGATAGCTTTGCCTTTTGCCGGCGATTTTTTTTGCGCAATCTTTTTGAAATCATCGGGTCCGGCAATTCCGAACCAGTATGTCTGATAGTAACTCCTGGCCGCTGAAAGAAATGCAGCGTTTCCCATCAATGATCGGAGGTGATCAAAAAATAAAGCGCCCTTACCATATATAATCGCGGCGTATTCCAGCGGACCTTGAAAAGAGGAAGCGGGCAGTAGCACCGGCTTATCCTGACCACCCAGCAATCGATGCATCTGATAGTTCACTTTCATTTGCATCGCCATTTGCTGTTCGGCGGCTTTTCGCCCGTAATAGTGTTCAAAGTAGAGAATTGCAGAATAATTAGCCATCGCTTCATCGATGAAGGGATGCTTCTTGGAATTGCTTCCTACGACTGCGTTCCACCACTGGTGTGCTACTTCATGAACCACGACGAATTCGAGAAGCTGGCCGAAGACTGGATTCCCCGCCAGCAGATTCTTCAATACATCGTCGTTTACTTCCTGTTGATCTTCCTGATAAAGCATAGAGGAAATCGTTACGAGTCCGGGAAATTCCACGCCTCCCGCGCCTCCATAGAGCGGCGCCTCCACAATATCGAGTTCGGTGTAAGGATAACGTCCGAAAGATTGCTCAAAGTATTCGAAAGCTTTCGCGGCGCTCTCCAGCACAGAGAGACCGCTTTTGCTGTGCTGTTGCAAAAAGAAAGATCGAATTGTTGTTTTGTTCTTTAATTGAGTCGCTTCTGAAAACGCGCGGCTGAGCTCTACTTCGAAATCCCTCGACATGGGTGAATCGATCGTATGTGTCAGATTTCCGTTTGAAGCCGGTGTCCTGTTGATCTCAACACCGGTTGTCACAACTCGATATTCGGCAGGAACAGTGATCGCGACTTTAAAATCTGCAGGGTCGAAATAACTTACGTCTCCTATCCCCGCGTATTTTTCTTCATCCCAGCCTTCTTTGTCATATTTCGCAAGAATCGGATACCACAGACCCAGATTGATAATGTCCTTGCCGGAGCTGAATACGCCATAATCCGTTTCTGACTGGCTCTTCGGATCCATCATTCTTTTTAGTTCATCGAGGGCCTGGCTGAACAGATCGGTGCTCTGTTTTTGCTCCGGTACCGTGGATCGAAAATCAAATTCAATGATCACCGAGTGTCCCTGTAACAGCTCTTTGCCGAGTGGAATCCGCAGGTAAGGTCCCTTTTCTTCAATCTGTGCAGCTTCCTGGTTTACTACAGTATTAGAGATAGTCATGTAATGTTTCTGAGATTTTGTAAGTCCGGGATCATTCGGGTACACAAAGAAGACAACGTAGTTTGTGGATCGTTTTTGCCGGTTTGTGAAAACAACCTTCTGGCGCCCCTTATAACTTCTGTTTTTGGTATCGACTTCCAGCGAGATGTCGTATTGAGATCGTATTGGCCATTCCCGCTTTACCCTGGCCCATGCAGTCCCTTCCAGTGCCGCGTAGGTGTTCAACGGCAAGACCAGAAGCAATAAAAGGACCAGACGTCTCATGATTTTTTTTCGACCAACCATCCAATATAGAAGATCGCGATGCCAATCGCGAGCGCTCCTAGCTCAAACCGGACCAGGCTGTACTGTATGCCGTACAAAAAACCGGCGGCGACAACCACCATTCCGATTAATTCAAGCATCTTCCCACTCCATTTCACCGGTCACTTTCCTCACAAGCTCCGATCCATTCTTCGCCGTCTTCTGAGACTTCCTTTTTCCAGATCGGGACCCTGTGTTTCAACTCATCAATACCATACCGGCAAGCATCCATTGCTTCTTTCCGGTGCTCCGCTGAAACCGCAACGATGACAGCAATATCGCCAATCTCGAGTTTTCCGATCCGGTGCTCCACATGCACTTTCCGCAAGGGCCATTTGTTTTGCATTTCTTTTACGATCTTTGCAATTTCATTTTCCGCCATGGAAACGTGGCACTCATAATAAAGATGGCGGATTCTCTTCCCTTCGTTCCATCGCCGCACACGACCGATAAAAATTGCCTCGCCGCCACCATTCTCATCGCGGATCGCATCCAGCGCGCGGTCCACTGAAAGCGCCGTTGTATAAATAAAGGATGCAGCACCGCCACTGACCGGTGGGAATATCATCAACGAATCCTGATCCTGAAGTTCCGTATCTGGCGAAACATATTCATCCCGAATTGCGAAGAGCGCCGGTATACCTCCCATGCGCGGAAATTTCGTTTGCAGTTCTTTCCATAATCTATCGCAGGTAATGCCAGGATGATAATCCCACTGTAGGTCCCGCGTCCCGGCGAAGTCAGCGAACGCAGCGAATAATCTTATATGGATGGTCATTGGAAATTCAAACGCGGTGACGTGGATTGAATAACTTCTCGTATTCTTCTATGGCGAAACGATCGGTCATCCCTGCGATGTAGT
The DNA here is from genome assembly GCA_022616075.1 of bacterium. NCBI lineage: Bacteria > bacterium. Next base: position 27,029 of record JAKEFK010000226.1, on the reverse strand, counting down.
CACAGATGATTCGTTCCTTTCCCTCTGTTTTTGTTTTCTGCTGATACTGAGAAGGAAGCAGCGCTGGATCTTCCCGATAGGCGCGGAAGAGAGAATCCAGAATTCGTCGCGCCTTACTCTTCATCCGGTGGACCCGGTAATGCGTATACAGATTCTTATACAGATAAGTTTTCAATTCGCGATTTTTGTCGCCTATTTCATCGCTGAAACAAGGAATCAGACGCGGCGCGTTTCTTACATCTTGAAGCGAATGAATCTTCTCCCGCTGAAGAGTTCGCTTGCAATTTTCAACGAGGTCGGTCACAAGAATATTGATCAGTCGAATGATGGTTGCGTTGATGATCAGCTTGGCGGGCGCTCCCGCATTTTCTTTTTGTACGGCCTGATGGATTTCTCGAAAAATGGTCACGTTTCTTACCAGATCGTCCAGATCCAGTAAGCGCGACTCAAGTCCATCATCCAGATCGTGATTATTGTACGCGATTTCATCACAGAGATCGATGATCTGCGCTTCCAGAGGTGGGCATTCATTCAAGATATATTCGCGCAATGCTTCTGGCGGATTTTTCATTCCTTTATAGCTGGCGCTGTGTTTAACAATTCCTTCACGCACTTCAAATGTTAAATTTAAGCCTGGAAATTCAATATACTTTTGTTCGAGTTGCTCAACGATCCGGAGTGTTTGAAGGTTGTGTTCGAAACCGCCATGATTTTTCATCATCTCGTCAAGCACGTCCTGACCGGAATGTCCAAAGGGCGGATGGCCCATATCATGAGAAAGTGCCAGAGCTTCCGCAAGATCTACATTGAGGCCCAGGGCGCTGGAAACGGTGCGCGCTATTTGCGAGACTTCCAGGCTGTGTGTCAGGCGCGTCCGGTAATGATCCCCCTCATGATTGACGAAAACCTGCGTCTTATATTCGAGGCGGCGGAAAGCGCGTGAGTGGATGATCCGGTCTCTGTCACGTTGAAAAGGAGTCCTGTAAGGATGCTCATTTTCGGGATACCGGCGGCCACGGGTCTCTTCATTGCGAATCGCATATTCAGCTAAGTTCATTTCAGTTCACGGTTTCCTTGCGTGTCAGAATTTTCGCAATTTCTTGCGCTTTCTTCGGAGAGATTTTCCCTGCGCGCAAAGCAATCTTTACGGCCTCCTGACCGAGAATTTTATACATGTCGCCGACTTCCGGTGTCAAAGTCTGAAGCGCTTCCAGATGGCGCTTGATGGTCGCCGCATCACCGCGGGCAACAGGGCCGGTTAAAGCTTCTCCCACACCGAGATCTTCTACATTCTGCAAAGCGCCCACCATCAATGGTAAGAATGCATCGAAGGAATCTTCTTGCGTCTCGCCAAGATCCTGCATGATGTGAAGCGCCACATCAATCAAAACCATTAGGTAGTTTGCGGCAAAAACTCCCGCGACGTGATACAGCACCTTTCTGCCGGTTGGAATCAACAACAGTTTGCCTTGCAGATGGTCCACGATCTGAACCGCAAGCTCCATCGCTTTGTCGCTGCCTTCAATCGCGTAATAGATTCCAGGAAGAGTCTCCAGCGCTTTCGCAGGATCCGCAAATACCTGCAGCGGATGGATCGACGCTACCTGTGCCTTCTTCCTGGCGAGTGGCTCTAATACAGTAGAGCTAATGGAACCGCTGGTGTGAAAGAAATAGTGAGTCTCCAGAGAATCCGGTCCGATTTCCACAATTTTTTCGACAACCTCTTGAAGCGCATCGTCGTTGGTGGTGATGAAATGAATCCTGGTGGAATCGAGTGCAGATTCCAGATCGGTCGACGGAACACCGCCTCCAATAAAGGAAACAGCGTCCCCGGCGTTTGCCGCAGTTCTGCAGATGACAGCGCCAGTCTTGTAGCCAGCATTCTGTAGAGCTCGAGCAAGAGTTCGCCCGACCTTACCGCAGCCAATCCACGAGATGCTTTGCAGTTCCGCCATTCCAGTGAATATAACGCAAAGGCGCAAAGACGCCAAGTTTATGGCGTGCAACGCCCATCGATACGATGAAGGTTTTACTCATTGCATCTAACGCAAAGAGCCAAGAAAAAAACCTATAATTACTTTGCACCTTGGCGTCTTTGCGTTTAACCGACCTGGATAAGACCGAAGCGGTTGTTCCAGTATTTTTGGAAGAAATTCTTGAGCACTACAGGATTTTTGCGGTAAGTCTCGATGTATTCAAACGCTTCTTTTCTTGCCACTTCTAAAATCTTCTGATCCAGCAATAGGTTTCCAATCCGAAATGTCGGGAGACCTGATTGTCTTGTTCCTGTCAGTTCGCCGGGGCCGCGTATTTTCAAATCAGTTTCGGCAATCTTGAAACCATCGTTCGTAGCAACCATAGCATCGATCCGCATCTTTGCTTCTTCTGTCAGATCCGGCGGAATCAACAAATAGCAAAAAGATGCATCCGGACCGCGCCCAACGCGCCCCCGCAGCTGATGCAATTGAGACAGTCCGAATCGCTCCGCATGTTCGATGACCATGATGCTTGCGTTGGCAACATCGATGCCAACTTCAATTACGGTTGTGGCAACGAGCATGTGCATTTTGCGCTCCAGAAAATTGCGCATGATCTCTTCCCGTTCCTTCGCCGGAATACCACCATGGATCAATCCGATGGATAGATCAGGAAAGGACTTGCGAAGTTCCTTGGCGAGTTTTTCTGCCGCCGACAATTGCAGTTTTTCTGATTCTTCGATCAGAGGACAGAGCACATAGGCTTGTTTTCCGGACCGCACAGATGCCGCAACCTGATGATACAACTCGGCCTTCTTCTTCAACGGCCACTTGCGCGTCATAATTCCTTTACGCCCCGGTGGCATCTCGTCCAGCACAGAAGTTTCCAGATCTCCATAAACTGTGAGCGCAAGCGATCGCGGAATCGGCGTTGCGGTCATGATCAAGCAATCCGGATTCTCCCCCTTTTTGATCAACGCTTCCCGTTGCAAAACGCCAAACCTGTGCTGCTCATCGATAATGACAAGACCCAACCGGTGAAAGATCACCGGATCCTGGATCAAAGCATGAGTGCCAATCACCAGAGCACACGCGCCGCTGGCGACTTCTTCCATGTATTGCGCGCGGTTCTTTTTGGATTGTCCGCTGACCAGAAGTCTTACCACATAAGGAGTATTCCGGAGCAAGTAAGAAATATTGCTGAAGTGTTGCTCCGAAAGAATCTCCGTTGGGACCATGAATGCGGCCTGCAGGCCGTTTTCTATTGCCACGATACAGGCCATGAGGGCCACAATTGTCTTCCCGCTCCCAACATCCCCCTGGAGCAAACGGTACATGACCGTCTCATGCTTCATGTCTTCGACAATTTCGCGTGTCACTTTTTTTTGCGCTTCTGTCAGGCGAAAAGGCAACGCCTGGCGCGCTTTTTCGCGGATCCGGTTGTCGATCGCGATCCTGCTTTTCTTTTTCGGACGCTCCTTTTGTCTGTAGGCAAGACCCACTTGCAGCAAAAAGAATTCTTCAAAGATGAGCCGGCGGTGCCCGGGCGACCTCCGATTCTGCAGCTCTTCCAAAGAAGTTTCGGGCGCCGGGAAATGAAGCTGTGTAAATGCAGCCTGGCGTCCGACCAGTTTGTATTTTTTTCGCAAATCATCGGAAAGCGGCTCACCATACGCTTGTGGCTGAATCGATTCCAGACATCCTTTTACCATCCATCGAAGCATCTTCGGTGTGATGTTCCCGATGCGCTCGTATACAGGCCGGACCCTCAAATATTCGGAAGCATCTTCCTTCTTCAAAAACTCATAGTGCGGATTCTCCATCTCTGCATCATGGCCGAAAGGATCGACACGCACCGTTCCATGCACAATCACTTTTTTTGCTTTTTCAAATTGCTCCTTTAAATAAGGCTGATTAAAAAAGCGAACCAGAATGGAACCGGACGAATCTTGCACGGTGACTTCCAGAATCTTGAATCGCTGGCGTGAAGTGATGTGCATATGAATGCGTGTGACATTCCCGATGACGGTTGAAATTTCTCCGTCTGCGACATCCTTCACGCTCTTTGGATGGCGCCAGTCCTCGTACCGAAAGGGCAAATGCCACAGTAGATCTTCAATCGTGCGAATGCCATGGTTCCTGAAAATTTTGCCGCGCGCTTCATTCACCATGGGCGCATTTTCAATGCTGGAGGAAAGTTGCAGAAAATTCACGCGATTCATTATAGTAGTGGCAGAGCATTTGCGACGTCAAAATGAAAATGCTGCAACTTGAAACAACAACAACTAATGAGCATACGCTTAATCAATATGGCAAATGCTCTGCAACTACCAGTAGTTAAGACGCAAAGCTAATGAATGGCAAGTGAGGTTTCGGAGCGGCTTTTTTTGAGAGAGTATTTGCGCATCTTTTTCTGCAAACCCTGGCGGGTTAATCCCAGAGCTCGTGCGGTGTTCGAGACATTCCACGCATGCTCATCCAGACTTTGACGGATCAGATAAGACTCGATCGTCGAAAGTTTATCTTGCAGCGAAGCTCCGTTGATCGGCATGGAGGCCGGCACCGATACGCCGGCAAGATTGGGGGGCAGATGCCTGGAATTAATCTCCGGATCTCTGGTCAAAATGACGACTCGCTCTACAATGTTTTCCAATTCACGAACGTTTCCGGGCCAGTCATATTCCTGCAAAGCGTTCATCGCTTCCGGAGATACTTTTTTCACGGGCAGCTCGTTACGAACACAAAATTTTTCGACAAAATAGTTCACCAGAACCGGGACGTCTTCTTTTCGTTCGCGTAGAGGCGGAATATAGAGTGGAACGACGTTGACGCGGTAGTAGAGATCTTTCCGGAATTTTCCTTCCGCAACAAGCTTTTCCATATCCTGGTTGGTGGCACAAATGATGCGGACGTTCACTTTCTTGTTTGCCTTGTCTTCGCCAATTTTCTGGATTTCACCGTATTGCACCGCGCGTAGCAGAAGTGTTTGAAGCTTCATGCTCATATCCGCCACTTCATCCAAAAACAGAGTTCCTTCATGCGCCAGCTCGAATTTGCCCATTTGATCGCGAATGGCGCCGGTAAAGGATCCTTTCACGTGCCCGAACAACTCGTTGGCCAGGATCTCTTCGGTCAGGCCGCCGCAATTCACTGTAATGAAAGGCTTCTCTCGCCTCTTGCTATTGAAATGAACGGCGTGCGCAATCAGCTCCTTTCCCACTCCGCTTTCACCAAGAAGCAGAACGGTAGACTCGGACTGAGAAACGCTTTCAACGAATTGATCCACTTCCTGCATGATTCTGCTTTTGCCGATGATCGTGACCTCTCCGCCCTTCTCACGAATGTATTCTCCCAGTTGCGCCCGTCTCAGGAAGAAGACCATTTCATCGACAAGTTTTTGTAGCGACTTCACGGAACCAGGAAGAAAATGATTCAGACGCGTGGATTCCAGAATCACAACGCCGATCGCGCGCCCCTGGAAAAGAATTGGAATTCCCAGATTTGATTGAATGTTCCGGAAAATCTGAACGTAATGCGGATCTTTTGAGACGTCGCCGCAAAGATAAGGAGTTCTCGTCTTTAACACTTGAAAGGAAATTCCATTGCGATGATGGGCTGAATAACGCAGTCGTTCAGGAGGATTTTCCACAAAATCGCCCTTGCTTGCCTGCTTTTTTATGATGAGATCACCGGTCGATTCCTCCAACAGCAAAATCGTCCCGTGCGCGGTGTCGGTCAGCTCCAGAGTAAGCTCCAGAATATTTTTCAGCAACTGATCCAGCTGATGGCTTTCTTTTGGATCCATCCGGAGAATTTTCGTCGTCAGCTCATCACGCAGCTGATTCTCTTTTTGAAGCGCCTCGAATCTCTGAATCGTTTTGATTAAGGATGCGGATTGTGAACAAAGAGCAAGGAGGAAGGCCAGATCTTCGTTTGTAAATGCTGCAGGCCTATTCGATTCAACAACAAGCATTCCAACAACATTTGGGCTCGCAGATTTCTTATCACCGGGACTGTTCTGCACGGAGATTGCGGTTTGCAACAGTGCCAGTGGCACATAAACGGCGGAGCGGCTGCCGCGATAAAAAGGAAGATGAAAGTCGGAATCAGAATAGTCAGGAACAATTTCGTAATGCGCCTCAAAGGCAATTTTTTTGAAGACCGGTTCCATGAGCGCAATTTTTGTGGTCTTTCGAAGGAGATTTTCCTGTTCGGTTTTTGCGCGAATGTCCAGGATTTCCTTCTCATAATCGATGAGCGCAATCAATCCGTAGGGAGCGTCCAGAGATTCAAGACAGAATTGAAGGATGCGGTCCAGCACCTGGCCGGAGCTGGTCATTTCATGTAGCTCGAGTATGAGTGGATAGAACCGCGATAGTCGCTCGTCTCGCTTGACAGCACTACGCGTCTGTGCCTGTGTGATTTGCAACGAATCCCCCGAACGCAAGTCATGTTACCATAGCGTGACGTTTTTGTCAGGATTTGATTATAACCCTTGAACTCTTGAACCCTTGAACTCTTGAACCCTTCTATATACTATTGCGGAAATCTTATGGACCACCGAACGCTCTTAATCAAGCTGGAGAACACGCTCAGGAAAATTGAGTCTTCTCCGGCGATCGGGGCTATGTTGCAGGGAATTCTCACATCGATCATCCAGGAGCTTGGACCGGAGCTCGGTATCAGAGGAGGACGAGTTTACGAGGCGGCAAACCGTCATTATCAGCTAATCTCACAGTCGGGGGATTCACAAGCGCCTGATAACTTTTCTATTTCTATGGAATATCCTTGTGTGCAGGTTCTAAAACAGGAAGGTCAGATTCTAGCAAACGAAAGCCATCCCTGCTTTGATCCTGAAATTGAAGGTCCGCTTGGTATTTCCCGCTTTGCTGCGATTTCACTCGGAGACAATGACGAATATGTGATTTCGTTTACTCTGTCCGAGCCGGTCAACGAATCACAAGTGGAATACGCTCTGACATTGATTCGACATGTGGCGAATTACAAAATCCGGGCGACCCGACTGGAATTTTACATTTCGGAAGCGCGCAAAATTCAAATGAGTTTGCTACCGCAAGAATTCCCGAATTTCTATGGTTTTGACATCTACGGGAAGTCTGTTCCTGCGGAAATCGTCGGCGGCGACATTTTCGATGTGATTCCAATTTCAGACACAATCCTGGGGCTCGCCATTGCCGATGCAAGCGGACACGGACTTCCTGCAGCATTACAGGTACGCGATGTGTATGTCGGATTAAGAATGGGTTTAGAGAAAGATCAGAAGATTGTGCGCACAATGCAAAAACTCAATCATGTACTTGCCCAGGCAGGAAAGAGTCACGAGTTCATCACACTTTTTTATGCAGAGCTGGAGGACAACGGCAATCTTTTCTATTGCAATGCGGGTCATCATCCACCGCTGTTCTTTGGTCATTCAAAAGTGCATGAGCTCGGTCGCGGCGGGCTGATTCTTGGTCCCTATCCAAACGCAAAATACGAACGTGGTTTTGCGTACTTTGAACCGGGGAATCTTCTTGTAATGTACACGGACGGTATTTCAGAGGGAACGAACTCAGTTGGGGAGGAGTTCGGCACCGAGCGCATCACAAAAGTAGTCAAGAAACATCGCGATGCCACGAGTAAAGAGATTTGCGAAGCGATCTTTGCTGCAGCCGAGAAATTTGTGGGACACGCTAAAGCGAAAGATGATCGAACTGTGATGGTAATCAAACGCTAATCAGTTACGCTTTTTTGTCGTCGAGCCTCTTCACACTCTTCCTTGGAAACGAGCCATTGTTCGGCTTTACAGCGCATTAACAGTTTATTCACAGAACCTGTGGAAAACTTGAGAGCTCTGAAAACTCCAAACTGTTAAGTGATTCTTTTGCAGCAATTTACTCGCGCTGGTCAAAAAAAATGCCTTCTGAAAAAATTACAGTCCACAACTGATAGTGGATGGAATTTGCAATAGATACTAGATGGCCTTATCATAGAGGACAATAAAAGGGTGAGTTGGAAGTTGCCACACAAAAATCCTCAACCAAGTCAAGAGGCCACAATGCGAGACAGAAAAGCAAAAAAATTTCTGGAAGAATTGAGTCAAATTAATGAGTCAGTTCCGATTATTGTGGAAGGGTTCCGCGATGTTCAAGCTTTGCGAACGCTGGGGATTCAAGGAGAAATTGTGAAGCTGCATTCGGGACGCAGCATCCAGCAATTTTGTGAGGAATTCTCGGAGCATCACGGTGAAGCGGTCATTTTGACCGACTGGGACAACCGCGGCAACCAATTGTTTCATCTGGTCACTCGTTTCATGGATGCTCATTGGGAACCGCACAATCATTTTCGTGAAACTCTGCGTGACCTTGCAGGAGGGGCATTCAAGCAAGTGGAGCGGATGACGATGTGGGAACATCTGTCTCTTGCGAATCAAGCATGAGCATTTTGACTCATGACGAAATACTGAAAGAAATCTCCGCAGGCAATATCAACATAGATCCATTTCACCCGGAGTGCGTCGGCCCTGCCAGTGTGGATTTGCATCTTGGAAATGAGTTTCGCGTGTTCCGTAAAGTCCATGACATTGTTCGTGTAACCACGGATGCAAATTATGAGGAGATTACGGAACGGATACTTGTTCAAGATCACCTGTTGTTGATGCCGCAAGAAACCGTGCTGGGAATTACAATTGAGAAGATTACGCTGGCGTCACATCTTTGCGGGTGGCTGGAAGGTAGAAGCCGCTTTTCACGGCTTGGGTTGCTGGTTCATATTTCCGCGAGTTTCATGCAGCCCGGAATCGAAAACAAACAATGTTTGGAAATCAGTAATTTTTCACCAACACCGATGGCGCTTTATCCAGGCACTCCTATATGCCAGTTCATCTTTCAGCGAACGATCGGCGCAGCAAAATACAAGGGAAAGTTTCGCAATCAGAAAGAGGGAAATTTTTAACGCAAAGGCGCAAAGACGCTAAGAAGAATCTGTTCTTTTTTTCTTTGCGCCTTGGCGTCTTTGCGTTAAATCATAGGAATCTTGATATTTTTCGCGCGGGCAACTGCGATGGCTTTGTCGTAGCCTGCGTCGACATGGCGCATGACTCCGGTGCCGGGATCGCAAGTCAACACACGCTGCAGACGTTTGGATGCTGCATCCGTTCCATCTGCAACAATCACCATTCCGGCGTGTAAAGATTGTCCAATTCCAACACCACCCCCGTGGTGAAAAGAAACCCATGTGGCGCCGCAGACGGCATTGAGCAGAGCATTCAAAATCGGCCAATCCGCAATCGCATCCGAACCATCCTGCATCCTTTCGGTTTCACGGCGCGGAGAAGCAACAGAACCACAATCCAGATGATCCCGGCCGATTACAATCGGTGCGCTGATCTCTCCCTTCTTCACGAGCTGATTGATTCGCTCGCCGAATTCCGCGCGCTCGCCATAACCAAGCCAGCAAATGCGCGCAGGAAGTCCCTGAAATTTCACATGCTCCGCAGCAAGACGGATCCAGCGAGCCAGTGCCTCGTTGTGAGGAAACATTTCCAGAATCGCGCGATCCGTGCGGTGAATGTCCGCAGGATCGCCGGAAAGGGCCACCCAACGGAAGGGTCCCTTGCCTTCACAGAAAAGCGGACGAATGTATGCAACCACAAACCCGGGAAAATCAAAAGCCTCTGTATAGCCGGCCTTAAAAGCCTGTCCGCGCAGATTATTGCCGTAGTCAAAAACGATCGCGCCCTTTCGCTGCATATCGACCATCGCGCGAGTATGTTCCGCCATCGCCTGATAAGCGCGGCGAATGTACTCCTTAGGATTTTTTTCACGCAGTTCTTTGACATCTTCGTCCGGCAAACCGTTTGGAATGTAACCATTCAACGGATCGTGTGCCGAAGTCTGATCCGTAACAATATCGGGAATCACATCGCGGCGGACCAGCTCCGGATAAATGTCAGCCGCATTCCCCTGCAGGGCTACGGACAATGGTCGTCCCTCTTTGCGGGCCTGCGCGATCCACCGCAGCGCTTCCTCTAAGCTATTAGTAGCAGAATCACAATATCGCGTTTGCAAACGGCGTTCGATCCGCTGAGGATCCACCTCCACACACAGAATCGTTCCTTCGTTCATCGTAGCCGCAAGAGGTTGAGCTCCACCCATTCCCCCCAGACCCGCGGTTAAAACAAAACGTCCTTTGAGGGAACCGCCAAAATGGCGATCCGCGATTGCGGCAAAAGTCTCATAAGTTCCTTGCAGAATTCCCTGGGTCCCGATGTAAATCCAGCTGCCGGCCGTCATCTGGCCATACATGATCAACCCCATGCCCTCCAGACGCCAGAATTCTTCCCACGTTGCCCACGCAGGAACGAGATTGGAATTGGCAAGCAAGACCCGCGGAGCGTCCTCATGAGTCCGGAAAATCCCGACCGGCTTTCCGGACTGTATCAGCAACGTTTCATAGTGATCCAGCGATTGCAAGCTGCGTATGATCGCATCAAAGCATTCCCAGTTGCGCGCCGCTTTGCCGGAACCGCCATAGACGATCAGCTCTTCCGGCTTTTCGGCGATGTCCGGATCGACGTTGTTCATCAGCATTCGCATCGCAGCTTCCTGAAGCCAACCCTTGCAGCTGATTTTATTGCCACGTGGAGCAGTTATGTTTCTCATTCTGAGCCGTAGTGTAGCACAAGGATTGCGCAGCAAAGTGGCGCGGGCGTCCCAGAGCCGGCGAGCTCCGCAGACGAGACGTCCGCGCTACTTTGTTTATAATGGATTCGTATGAAATCACAAGTTCTTGTCGATGGAAACAACTTAACACTCGATCAAATAGAAGCTGTGTCGCGCGGCAATGCGAAAGTAATGCTAGGCCCCGAGGCGCTGCCCCGCATTCAACAATCGCGCGCGGTTATCGAAGCAATTCTCGCAAACAACCAAACCGTCTATGGTGTCAACACCGGATTTGGAAAGCTCAGCGACATTAAAATTGACGCGGATCATGTGAATGAACTGCAGTTGAATTTGATTCGCAGTCATTCTGCGGGAGTTGGTCCACCCTATTCGATTCCGGTGACCCGCGCGATCATGTTACTCCGCGCGAATGTTCTTGCCAAGGGCAACTCCGGCGTACGAACAGAATTGATTCATCTCCTTCTGGAGATGTTGAACCGGGAAGTCCATCCTGTGATTCCTTCGAAAGGATCGGTAGGCGCAAGCGGTGATCTTGCTCCTCTTTCCCATCTAGCGCTGGTGCTTGTTGGGGAGGGCCTCGCTTTCTCCGGCGCAAAAAAAATTTCAGGCAAGCAAGCTTTGCAGGAAAAAGGTTTGCAGCCCGTTACATTGCAGGCGAAGGAAGGACTGGCTCTGATCAATGGGACTCAGGCCATGACCGGCGTTGGTTGTCTTGCGTGGCATACCTCGCGTCGCTTGAGTCAGGTCGCAGATGTTTCGGGAGCGATGTCGCTGGACGTGTTGCGCGGAACAGATACGGCGTTTGATGAACGCATTGTGAATGTGCGGCCGCATTCGGGAGCGATTCAGGTGGCCCGGAATCTGCGTGATTTACTGAAAGGAAGCAGGATTCGAGAATCGCATCGTGATTCGGCTCACAAAGTACAGGATCAATACTCCCTGCGTTGCATGCCTCAGGTGCACGGCTCGGTCCGCGATGCTTTGAAAGTCGGTGAACAATGGATCGGAATCGAAGTGAACGCGGCAACCGATAATCCGCTTGTTTTTCCGGAAGATCGCATTTTGCTAAGCGGAGGAAATTTTCATGGTGGACCGATGTCGCTCTGTTTCGATTTCCTTTCGATTGCGATGGCGCAACTTGCAAGCATTTCAGAGCGCCGCATTGCTCTGTTAACGGATTCCTCACAGAGCGAGCTGCCCCCTTTCTTGAGCGAGCATTCTGGTCTGCATTCGGGTTTCATGATGGCGCAAGTTACTGCGGCGGCGCTTGTTTCCGAAAACAAAGTGCTGGCGCACCCTGCAAGCGTCGATACCATTCCCACATCGGCGAATAAGGAAGATCATGTCAGCATGGGAGTTACTTCGGCGTTGAAGTTCCAGCAGATTGTGGAGAACGCCGCGCACGTTATTGCGATTGAGCTCATGTGCGCCGCGCAGGCGATGGATTTGTTGGCGCCGCTGCAATCTTCAGCCGCGTTGCAGGAAGCGCATCGCGTGATTCGTTCAAAAGTTCCACGATTGGAAAAAGATCGCATCCTGTCAGATGATATTGAAACCATCACTTCATTGATTCAAAGTGAGGAATTTCCAGCGTAAGGGAGCGCGGGCAATGGGGCGCAGGCTGAGCTTATTGGAAAATCCAGATGCTGGCGGTCCCAGTTGGAGCGGGCATCCTTGCCCGCAAAAAGCTCGTCGGGCGATCAGGTTTTTGCGGACTGGAAGTCCGCGCTCCAACTGATTTTTCAACAAGCTCGGCTTCCAGCCTGCATTACTTACGGGCCGCGGACTTCCAGTCCGCAGCGCTCCTTTGCGAATGATACAATATGAAACCTATGGCGAATCTGGCGGTGATTGGAGCGCAGTGGGGAGATGAAGGCAAGGGGAAAATCGTAGATCTGGTTTCGCTCCACTATGACATCGTTGCCCGTTATCAGGGAGGGCACAACGCAGGCCATACGGTAGTCATCGAAGGAAAGAGCTACATCCTGCAACTGATTCCTTCCGGCATGTTTCGTGGCGGCAAGATCGGAGTCATTGGAAATGGTGTTGTGATTGAGCCCTCTGCGCTTCTGGCTGAAATCAAAAAGATGGAAGCTTCTGGTTTTTCATTCGAAGGGCGTCTTAACATCAGCGATCGCGCGCACTTGATTCTTCCTCATCACAGATGGCGCGAACAGGAAGCTGAAAAGACGCAAAAAATCGGCACAACACTGCGAGGCATTGGACCGACGTATGAAGATAAAGCGGCAAGACGCGGTTTTCGTGTGTGTGATCTGATGCAATCCGATTTTGAAAAACGCCTCGGCGAACTTTATGAAGCTAAACCGGAAGGAAACGAATTTCTTTCGCGCATTCCGGAATTCCGGGACTCGCTCGCCCAATATGTTTGCAATTGCTCCTCTTTTCTTGCAAACGCGATTCAGCACGAAAAGCGATTATTGTTCGAAGGCGCCCAGGGAACCATGCTGGATGTAGATCACGGCACTTATCCATTTGTGACCTCCAGCAGTTGTGCTGCGGGTGGAATCAGCACCGGACTAGGAATAGGCCCCAAACATATTCACAAAGTGCTGGGTGTATCGAAAGCATATGCAACGCGTGTGGGAAGCGGGCCCTTTCCATCCGAGCTTGAAAATTCAATCGGGGACACAATTCGAAACCGCGGAAAGGAATTTGGTTCCATCACAGGACGCCCTCGAAGATGTGGCTGGCTGGATCTGGTCGCGCTGAAGTACGCCACTCAAATCAGCGGAATGGACGCGCTTTGCATCACCAAACTGGACATCCTGGATGAGTTCGACGAAATTGCAGCGTGCGTTGAATATGAACTGGATGGACAAAAGATCCATGAATTTCCCGCTTCCATCGAAAAAGTGGAAAAATGCAAGCCCGTTCTTCGTTCCTTTGCCGGTTGGAAAACGAACACATATGGTTTGAGAAAACTCTACGAGCTTCCTTCACAGGCAAGAAAGTATCTGGAATTCATCGAAGAGTTTTTGCACGTGCCGGTTGCAATGATTTCAACTTCTCCGGAACGGGACGACACAATTTTCTACCCGGCATTCGACACGATTTGTAATAAATCATAATCGAAGTAGCGCGGGCGTCCCGCCTGCGAGATTTGCGCAGACGGGACGTCCACGCTACTCTGTTCAAAATGAGCTGGTACAAGGATGGACTTCAATTTGAGTGCACGAAGTGCGGCAACTGCTGCACGGGACGTCCCGGGTACGTCTGGATTCAAATCGAAGACATGCACCGGATTGCTGAATTTCTGGGAATTCGTTTCCGTGAGTTTCTCACGCGATATGTCCGAAAAGTCGGTGATCGATGGAGCTTAATCGAAAAGGAAAACACCGATTGCATTTTTTACGAGTCCGGCTGCAAAATCTATCCTGTAAGACCCACTCAGTGCCGGACCTTTCCTTTTTGGAAAGAGAACCTTGAAAAACCAGCAAGTTGGCAGCAAGCTGCAAAAGAGTGTGAAGGAATCAATCAGGGCAAGACCTATTCAGAGGAGGAAATCGATGGCCTGTTACGGGAAAATCCTCGTTCTACTACTTAGCTTCACTCTGCTCTCACTTTCCGCGATCGCGCAAGAACAAGCGCGGCCATTCGATATTGAAAAAGCCCGCGCGGCATCGCAAATCAGCGATCCAGAACAGGCAACGCGAGCTTATCTCGATTCGGTGCCCACTCAACGCCGTCAAAAGACGAAGTCCTACGCTCATGGCAATTACTTTTTGGATATAGTCGACTTTGTTTACTCGAGTTTAATCCTGATCGGTTTGCTGGCATTCGGCGTGTCTGCGAAAATCCGGGTGGTCGCCCGGCGCATCACACGGTTCCGTCCGCTGCAAACCGCCCTGTACTGGATCCAGTTTCTTTTGCTCACAACACTCTTTGCGTTTCCTATGACGTTGTATCGTTCCTATTTCCGTGAGAAAGCTTACGGTCTGCTCACACAAGCTTTTGGTGATTGGATGGTGGATCAGTTCAAAGAGCTTGCTGTTGCGATCGTGCTGGGCACGATTTTTTTGATGATTCTTTACGGCGTGTTGCGGAAAGCGCCTCGTTTGTGGTGGCTTTGGGGTTCAGTCGTCATGATCATTTTCGTTATTATTGGTATTGCAATTGCTCCGGTTTACATTCAACCGCTTTTCAACAAGTTCACACCTCTAAAAAATGCGGAGATCCGCGAAAGCATTTTGTCGATGGCACGGCAACAAGGAATTCCAGCGGAGGAAGTGTACGAAATGGATGCGTCGAAACGTACGGATCGCATCAGCGCCTATGTGGCAGGACTGCTGGGAACCATGCGGATTGTGATGTTTGATAACACGTTGAAACGCTGCACGCCCGAAGAAATTCAAATGATCATGGGTCATGAAATGGGACATTATGTCTTGAATCATGTTTGGAAACACGTTGCTTTTTTTTCGGTTTTAATACTTGCAGGGTTTCTCGTTGCACGGTGGGGATTTCACAAAGCGATCCGCAAATGGCCGAACTGGCAAGTGGAAGGAGTGGGTGATAACGCGGGATTTCCTTTGTTGATCCTTTTGCTCACCGGTTTTCTTTTTCTTGCCGGCCCAATCTCCAACACATGGATCCGAATTCATGAAGATTTCGCGGATGATTTCGGTTTAGACGCAAGCCGGGAACCTGATGCCGCGGCAACAACATTCCTCAAACTCGGAGAGTATCGTGACCTGGAGCCGCATCCCCTGATCGAAGCTTTGCTATACGACCATCCATCCGGCCGCTACCGCATTCGCAATGCGATGGAATGGAAATTCAACCGCCAAGACGCCAAGGGCGCCAAGAAATAATATTCTCAGCGCCCTTTGCAGTGAATCTTAGTCGAGTCGCTCGATGATCATGGATTCGGCGCGGTCGCCAAAATTGAAATCATCCAGATCGAACGTATCTTCTTCAAGAATCATTCTTCTTCCACGAAAATTGGGTTCGTCAAAGAGAATGACTCTCATCGGACCATGAATCTCCACTGAATGGATCGTTTTGTTTAACTTTCCATTTAAATATGGGTATTCTCCAGGAGCCAAAGCCCTGCTGGTTCCGTCGAAATCCCGATTTGTGAATACAGTAACGAAGCCAGTGGTGGTTCCGGACAATCGAACCCGGTCTTCATCATCGAAGTCATCATCACGCAAATCATATCCATCTTTGTAACCTTCCATGTAACCAGAACGAAAATTGGCGTTCACTTAGCTGTTGTAAGAGATTCCTGATCGAGAACGCGCGTAATCAAAATCTCGACCCATTTCGCTATCGGCCACTCCATGACGGTAACCTTCTTCGAATCCGAACTGATAGGCTTCGCTATCTGTTCGAAATGGTGTTTGAGCGAACAGCGCCACACTAGTTATGAGCAAACAAATCGTTGCTGCTAAACCTAATTTGAACATGACGTCATCTCCTTTAGTAGAATTTTTGTGCGATGTCACCCGCGATACCTCTGCCGCGTGGTTACTCACACTACTCTCATAATCTTCACGTAGAAGTGTGCAACATACGTTCCAAAAATTACCCCTGAAAGATGTGGTTCGCATGTCATCCATACCGGACAAGAGTCCTAGTGCTTGCCCGAACGAAATGCTATGATTCAAACGTGCTGGAAACACAAGAAACTCCAGTTGTAGATCCAGAACTACATTGGGTGCAGCATGTTTACCGCCGCGGCGTAAAACAGCTGACCACACGCGCCGTATTAGCAGGAATGATCATTGGGGCGATCATGTGTCTTTCCAACCTGTACGTCTTTTTTAAAACAGGTTGGAGCATGGGAGTCACTGTGACGGCGGTGATCCTTGCGTTTGCATTCTTCCATCTGCTCCGCGCTGTGAGGGTCACCAAATCTGAATTCACGATCCTGGAAAATAATGCGATGGGATCGGTGGCATCCGCTGCCGCTTACATGACAGGTGGTGGAAACATGGCTGCATTCGGTGCGCTACTCATGCTGACTTCCGTGCGGCCTGATGCGGTGGTTATGATTCTGTGGTTCAGTGTAATCGCCGCAATGGGAGTGTTTGTGGCGATCCCTGTAAAACGCCAGTTGATCAACCGCGAACAACTCGCATTTCCAACCGGACTTGCCACTGGCGAAACACTGAAATCCCTTCACCAGGCGGGGCAGGGGTACGGACTCATCAAAGCAAAACTACTTGCAATCAGCGGGGCAGCAGCAGCGTTTCTCGCATGGTTTCGCGATGCAAAAGCAGATTGGATGCCGTTTAACATCCCGGCAGCGATTCCTGTTCCGTTTCAAATTGCGGGACGCGCAGCAAAAGACTGGACTCTATCTTTAAAAAGCGAACTGATACTGATTGGAGCCGGCGCGCTAATGAGCTTTCGCGCCGGATGGTCGTTATTAATCGGAGGATTGCTCACTTACGGAGTTCTTGGGCCTTCTTTGTTTGAGCGCGGGCTCATTCCTGAAGTCAGCTATAAGGCAATCGTAAATTGGACTCTCTGGCCGGGCGCGGCGTTACTTGTGGCCGCAGGATTTACAACATTCGCGATGGATTACAAAAGCATCGCGCGTTCTTTCGCAGGGATCAAACGAATTCTCATGCGGCAAAAACAGGATGAGAATGATCCGGTGGCTGCTGTTGAATCGCCTGATTGGTGGTTTCCGGCCGGCTATTTCACTCTGGCGCCATTGGCGGTGCTATTGATGATCTGGCTTTTTCAAATACCGTGGTGGGCGGCGATCATTGCAATCCCACTAGCGGTAATCATGGGTTTTGTTGCCGCCCGAGTTACCGGCGAAACGGATGTTACGCCAACCAAAGCCCTTGGCCCGGTTACACAATTGATTTATGGACTCCTGACACCGGGCAATCTCGTTGGCAACATCATGAGCGGAAATGTTACCGGTGGTGTTGGACTTCATTCTGCAGATCTGCTCACCGATTTAAAGTCCGGATACATGGTAGGCGCAGATCCAAGACAACAACTAAAAGCGCAATTGTTCGGAGTTATTGCAGGCGGGCTAGTGGTGGTTCCTGCGTTCTGGCTGATTATTCCGGATCCTGCCCTGCTGGGAACAGAAGAATGGCCGGCGCCTTCCTGCCTGGTCTGGGCAGGCGTGTCTCAAGCATTTTCTAATGGAATTTCAACCCTGCATCCTTCCGCTCGAATCGCAGCTCTGATCGGCGGAATTCTGGGAATCGTACTTGCACTTCTGGAAAAATTTACACCCGCAAGACTGAAAAAATTTGTTCCTTCTTCATCCGGACTTGGAATATCGATGGTCATACCGGGAAGCAACAGCATTGCAATGTTTATCGGCGCTTCGATTGCTGAGCTGCTCAATAAGAAAAAACCTGCACTTGGAGATCTCACAGTATTTCCGGTCGCTTCCGGTATGATTGCCGGTGAAAGTCTGATGGGCATCGTGATCGCAATGCTTATCGTGTCCGGCGTTCTCTCGCGCTAATGGAACGCGGTCATCTTGCCCGCATTACGGGCCGCAGGCATCCTTGCCTGCCGCCTCAATTTTGTGATAATCTGCAGGACAATTTGCAGCAAACCAATGCACGAAGCAATTGTTAAAATCCAGGCCTGGAGCAGGACAGAGAAGCTGTTCCTGAAATCGTTTGCCGCCGCGGTCTTTGCCTTCTTTACGGTGCTTGCAGCGGAAGTCCGAATTCCCCTGCCCTTCACGCCGATTCCGATGACTCTCCAGACTTTCGTTGCGCCGCTTGCCGGCGGTTTTCTTGGAGCTGCATTCGGCGCGGGTTCTATGCTTCTTTACATGGCTCTGGGGATTGCAGGCCTGAACGTTTTTGCCGCAGCGTCAGGGGGTCTGGACTTTTTTCTAGCGCCTTCTGCCGGATACGTTCTTGGGTTTGTTCTTGCAGCCTGGATTCTTGGATATGTTCAGGATCGCACGACAAAGAACGTTCACTTGCTTGCCGCACTCATTTTTACTCACATCGTTATCTTTGCATGCGGAGTTGCCGGCCTGATGTTGAATCTGAATCTATCCATTCAAGAAGCTTTCGCTAAAGGAGTTGCACCTTTCCTGATTGGAGATGTATTCAAAATCTCAGCTTCTTACTTGATTCTCGCTTCCTACAATCGTTTGCGACGCCAGATACAGCCGGAATAAGTTCTATTTCACCGCTGTTGGATCATCATTCCAAATATCAACGACACATTTCCACGTGCCTGACGGTTCCTTACGCCAAACCGTAATACCTTTGCCATGCAATGTAATCTGTTTTCCTTCAGGATCGTAAAATGTGGTCTTGTTGCTTCCAAATGCGTACGCTAACGTACCATCTTGAGACAACGTAACGCTGCTGGTTTCCCATGTAATGCTGAAGCCAGGAATTGCCAGGCTTTCCTGCACAAACTTTCGGATCGCATCTTTACCTGCAATCGCCGGCGTGCCGGGAGGCATCAAGGTCGCATCATCAGCCCAAAACGATACGATGCGATCAATATCCTGGCCTTCGGCAGCCGCGTGAGCCCATTGCTTGTCGAGTTCCAGAATTTCTGCGCGCTCTTTATCCATTCTCACTTACTATTTTTCTCCAGTTCAATTATGAGGTCCTGCAACTTTTTGACAATTGCATCTTTGGCCTTCGAGTAATCCCCACTAATGGCAGGTGCTGTCCAGTGTTCAACGTGATTTGCTTTAATATCGTTCGGCAGATCACAGAACGAAACAATACGGAGCGCCTTTGACGCCTCCGAAGACGTTAGCTTCGCCGGCTTTTCTGTGGGTAATGGAATTCCATCGCTCCGCAATCCGTTCGCTGCAGGTTGTGCAATGTCCGGGTCGGGGTTAGTACCGCGTGAGATCGCAACAAACGGCAGTTGCTTTTGTTTTGCCAAACGATTGAAATGCGCAGCAGCAACAACGCTTTTAGCCGAGCCGTGTTCACAAACGAAAATGACCACAGAATCTCCTGTCTCAGCTCTTCCAAGATTAGCTGAAACTAAAATCAGAAATGCAAAGAACAAATACATCAGCTACGCCGGCTCCTGATAAAGACCGAAGATATTGCCGGCGGGATCGCGGAATCTCGCGGTCACTTCAGGCGCATCCATGCCTATAGGCTGTACGATCTCGCACCCCTGATTGACGATCGCCTCCACCGTTGCGGCAACATCATCAACCATAATGTAGATCAAGACACCGGGTGCGTTAGAGGGCTGACGACCGGTTACCCATGTGCCGCTCACTTCTCCGACTCCATCATCAAAGGCAGTGCTGCCGTCGCTGCGCCGCCGGATCTGCCAGCCAAAAACAGTCTGGTAGAAAGCGACAGATCGACCGACGTCGACTGCAGGAATTTCAAGATAACAAATCTTACCGTCGCCCAATGTGGGAGGCATTACAACTCCTTTTCATTATTTTAGTCATTCTATTATGCATTTGTTCCGATCTACCTATTTCGAACTGATTCTTTTCGCGGGGACTGCTTTTTGACCGCGCGGTGGATAGATCAGAATTCCGATCACGCTGCCGTCACTGCCTCTCTGAAAGGTGATTCGAAGCGGTAACTCTGATGCAAAGAAATTCATCTCACTCTCCGGTCGGATGCGCAGCCTCGGAAGTCCCCAGCTCTCTGGTGATTCAAGCATGAGCGCATCTCCTTCGCGAATGATCGCAAACACGCCTTCGCCAGCCGCATCATAGCGACCGACATATGCGTTCAGTATTGAAGATTCGAGACTGATTTCTTTAGGTACAGGTTTCGGATGCTCCAAAGGGAAATCGGGCCTAAGAATATGACGCGCGATGTCGGCAACACTTGCTGCATGATTTGACAATACGGCTACGCCAACGCGTTTCACCGGATCCCACATCACACAACTGCTATAGCCAAAGGTGCCACCATCCCGAAAGATGAGTTGGTCGTTGCCCTTCCCGATAACCGTCCAGCCCAACGCTTGTTCATCGCCAGACTTCGACACAGGTCGGCTCGTGCTCACGCTAAGTGCCACCGCCTTTGCGAGAGGCGAATGCTCATACCCAATCGCAACGGAAAGGAGCGTTAAAAGATCATTCACCGTTGAAAAAAGGGCTCCTGCAGCCGGCATGACCGAATAGACAGGAATAGTTGACATCGGTGGCGCGGGCTGCGAGGCGGCATCGTGGCCGCCCGGGAGGTGTTCCTTCATCTTTGGCGAAAGAATGAAGTCTGTGTTCGCGAGCTTCAACGGAGTGATGACTCGCTCGCGCAAGAGGCTCTCGTAATCTCTACCGGCGCGAGATGTAAGTGTCTCGCTCAAGAGCCAGTAACCGATGTTCGAGTATTCCCACTTGGTCCCGATGTCGTACCGCAGCTTATAAGCGGCCAGGAATTGATAAAGATCGGCTGCGGAGTAATCAGCTTTGCCAGATTGCTCGGGCATGAAGGGCAAAGCTGACGTGTGAGTCGCTAGATCCAAAAACGTAATCGAGCGGCGATTCAATGAAGGGATCCTGACACTGGCCGGTAGATATTTCGCGACTTGATCTGCGAAGTCAACTTCACGCTTATTGACCATGTCCGCTAGCAAAAGGCCAGTGAAGACCTTGGTTACCGAGCCAATTTCAAAAACGGTGTTGCCATCCAGTGGTCGTGAGTCTTTGAGGTGGCCATGCGAGATGACCCTTCGACCTTGCGGCTCGATAACTCCAACGACAATGCCTATGCCATCTTCTTGAGCGGAGATCGCGCGGACCCGTTCATTGAGTATGTTGCGAATTTCAGCATCAGACGGGAGAGCATTCGCACTTGAGCTTTGCGACGCCTGAGCTCCCGCAAGAATCATCACGAATGCAAGCATGCAGGTAAGAGAACATCGAGATACTTGCACTGTCCAGGAGTAGAAAGCATCGATAAGATAGGTGCGAACGTCTTTAGAAAGCCTCAAAGTATAATTACGCCTGGTCTATTGCTTTTGTTTCAGGCTCGAACGTCCTTCACTGCGATCATGGCTGCAAGAGCCGCATCCTTTTGGTCCTTTCCCCAGGGAGGGCCGGCAGATTTACCGAGTGCAGCAATCTTCATCTCCAGGACGCTCTCTGGACTCCCTAGCGTTTGCTCCGCCTCTTTCATCAACAGCTTCTCCGGAACCGCTACGACTCTCAGTCCGCAAGCTTTGGCAGCGGCCGCCAGCGCATCCCGGAATAGAACGCCTTCTGCTTTATGCATTCGGAAGTGCACTGCAAGAATCTCCTCAGTGTTCCAATCGGGCATGGGACTGCCGACCAACACAGCGCAGGCTGCGACTTTGTTTTCCCGCTTTTGCTCTCGCTTAACTGCAGATTGCACTTCCCGTAGGGCGATCCGGTAGGCCGCTTTGATGCCGCGCTCTACTACATCTCGTGCCGCCTTTCCCTCCAAATTCTCTGCGGCGTGATACGGCTGCTTTGCCCACTCGTGTTCAACAAGTTCAACACGTCGCCGGTCAACTACCAGGAAATCGCCGTTCTGCTTGCCTAAAACAACAAGCGCTGCCCAACCTGAATGAGCCTTCATCCCGAATACAACCTTCATTGCTCACATTACCCGACGATTGGTTTGATTAACGCTACTTTACTACCACGGTGCGTTGAAGGAGGCCCGCAAATTCCTGAAGCTCCCCTTTGTACTTCTTCATTTCGGTGTTGTCCAGAAAGCCGTTTGCAAAATAAACATCCGCGGTGTAGCGGAGTTTTCCCTGATCCTGTTTCAATTCCAGTTTGTAGGAAAGGAATTCCCCTTTTTTCTCCTTGAGATCCGCGCCTGACACGATGCTGCGTCCGGAAAGATCGATCGTGGAATCGAGAACCAGACGGATCGGAATCCCCAGAGCAAAGAATTCATTTTCTCTTGGGTCGATTGCAAGATTCTCTAAAGGCGGATAGCGAACAATGTTGACCAAAAACATTTTGTAGCTTTCCAGCGTTTGCACAGGCGTAGAAAAAGTAAGCTGGAGCGAACGTTCGCCAGAATGTTCCGTTTGGAGCTTCTGCACTGGAAGTCCAGGTTTCAACAGTCTGCTGTACACATAATTCTTTACAGCATTTCGCATCAATGCATTCTTCATCAAATCGACATAGGCATTTGCTTGCCCCAGAGTGTGAACGGAACCTGTCATTTTAAGCTCCGGCTCGCCATAAACGCCGTTGAGCTCAAACTTCAAGACGTTGGAGCTGTAGAAGTCTTCCGGTATCTGGACAAGAGTATTCGGTCCTCCAGCCACCAACGCATGCTTCCCTTGAATCACGGCCGGCACTTCCCCTAAACGAAAATTTTTCACGGTTGTGTCCACCCAGATTCCCTTTCTCAGTTTCGGAATGTATGCGATACAGTGGTTGAACTGCGATGGACTCGGGAAGTCACGATAAAAGAACTTGGCATGGCGCGTATCCACAAGCGCGGGGTACGCTTCAATTCCGGCCTTCTTCAATAATGCAAGGTACAGAAATGTAAGATCTTTGCAATCGCCATATTTTTTCTGAAAAGTCTGCGCGGCAAAACGTGGTTTGTAACCGCCGATACCTACTTCAATTGCCATGTACGTGAAATTTTTCTGGATGTACTGATATAAAGCTTCGGCGATCTGTTCCGGCGAACTTGCAGTCCGCTTCACTTCTTGAACGATCGCGTCCATAGCAGGATCCTCATGATAAGCAAATCTCGTCAATTCGGAAAACCATTGGGCGACATCCTGCCAGCTTTTGGTGGAGAGCGTCCATTTCTCGGTCATCGTCATTTCCGGCATGAAGACAACTCTTTTTTCCACATTGCCAAACGATTCTGATTTGCCGGAAAGATAGACTTCCTGTTGAGAAGCGGATTCGAAGAGAACGGTTACAACATCCTGGTCCTCCGATTTCTGCACTTTCACGGAAGGATCTTCGCCTCTATATTTCACCGGCGTGTTCGCCGGGAACCTCAAAGTGCAATTTGCCTTTCGAATAGGAATATTTGTGCCATACACCCAGGGATCCAGATACAGCAAACTGGTAACTGAACGATCATATTCAATATAGATCGTATCGCCCCGTCGTAAGTTTTCGGGAGCGATCACGAGCGCCTTGTAATCCGTAACCATATCGGGGGATTCCACCACAGGCACTTCATAGATTTCTTCA
Source organism: bacterium (assembly GCA_022616075.1). Lineage (NCBI taxonomy): Bacteria > bacterium. The sequence continues at coordinate 3,258 of JAKEFK010000226.1, read as the reverse complement.
TTTTTCAGTTTTGTGGAGCGACCCCCTTCCGTTTTGACCGTCACATTGATGTTTTTGATTTGAATATATCCATTCACTGCGAGAAATTCCCTGTAACCGGTACCTTCGTCGGTGAGAATTCTAACGACCTGCCTGTGATGTTCACTCGCATAACTAAGGGATTCCACCCGTAGGGAATCCTGTTTTTCAACGATCTCGTAATCAGCAGCGACAAGGAGGCTGCAGCACGAAAGCAAGACGAAGCAAATTCTCAGGATCATGGCGCCGTCACCAGGATTGCCCAGAAATGTTTTTCATAATACTGATTCAAAAAATCTGAGAATTTGGAAAAAGAGGCGGTCTTGATTTCCTTTTCCCTTATCGAAAGTTTTTCATCGATAACAATATCATCCTTCTGTTTCTGAAAAGCGAGCGTGTACTGTAGCGGCGCGCAATCGAGACGGACGGCGGTTGGAAGATTGGCTCTGGCTCCAGGAGCGCGGAGCCGCAGCGTGCTGGAGAATTCTCCGGATGCCGGTAACACCACACGATTGACGCGGTTTTCCAAAAGATGCGGACGCAAATCAAACCCCGAATCCCAGATATCGTTCTGGAAAACTTCCTCCTTTGAATCGAGTTTTTTTCTTGCCCGTGAAGCTTTTCCACGGATTTCGAGTCCTTTCCCTGTAAAGCTGTACTGAGTCTCACGAAACTCGTACGCATCCATGTGCGAACGCAAACGACTCATATATTGCTTCCGCAACTCCATTTCCCCTTTTTGCCTGTATAGCCGCAGCCATTCTGTTCCAAATTCACCCGAGAGCGTCCAGCGGAAATCAAGATTCCACCGGTCTTCCGAAGGACTCGCCACAATTTCGATGTGGCTTCTGTTTCCTTCATGAAAAGAAGTTCGCGAAGTGTAAGTACCTGCTTTTGTAAATCTGGTAGTGGTAACGAACAAAGGGACTCCGAGGGCAAAACGGTTCATTCCCGCAGAGGAGAGTTGAAATGGAGGAATCCCATTGCCGCTGCAGTCGAGCAAAAATTCCCCTGCGGGCGTTCTCACGTTCAAGAACACGAGGTCCAGATCCAGCGGAAAAACTCTGTCCGCGCTGGTTTCCGCCTGTTCATAGGAATTCACGAACACGAGATCGGAAAGCCACCGCTTACTTTTAAAACAGGTTGCAAGAAAAAGCGCGAAATCGTGCGGAGCCGCGGCTTTATCCTTAAAGACATCCTTGGGAGAACGGAACTCGAAGCCGGCCATCCAGATGGTTTCATCGGTGATTTGAACTCGTTTTTCAGCAGCCGAATAGATTGCTTTGATGATTTCCTGAGTATCCTTCAGATTACCCACCGCTTGATCCACAAACTGGATAAGCTCCTGCTCGATGATGGGAGAAACGGTGATTTGAGAGGAAATGAAGTTTCCATAACTGAACCAATCTTTGAAAACTTCGATCTGCCGTCCTGACCGCGATTGCAAGATCAAACGGACACCGGGAAGGTCCTGTCTCGCTTTTGGTGAGTAAGGCTCCTCTATCGCAGCCGGGACCTTTTCTACTACAAATGTAGTACGGCTAAAATGGTTTTGTTGCTCTGTGATGCGGTCCTGGCTTACATGAATCGCTTTCGCTCCGGGAGGCGAGTAGCGGACATAGGCATAGGAATCTTCCACGGGATGCACAAGAACCAGCATGCCTTTCAGCAAAGGATAGGGTTCCGAAAAAAGAAAATCCTCCAGAAAGAAAGGCATCGGATAGTCAACAGTCGCCACATACTCAACCATGTCGCCGGGCTCCACGCCAGGCAGCGCAAATTGGGCAAGAAAGAACGGCGAATTGTAGCCGCTGAGATTTTGATTGCGATACAGGTCCTTTGAAGGAAGATTGATGATCTTCCCATTTGCTTTGATCGTTCTGGCTTCTACATGACACGTGGAAAAACAAGGAAGCTTGATATTTGTATATTGTTTCCCATCGGCCGTAAAAATTTTGATGATCTTGTGAAAGCGCCGCGTGTGTCTGGGACCATTCTGTTTGTATTCTTGAAGAGACAGAACGGCGACTGCGGGAACATCAGCATAGTCGGAAGCATCGGGAAGTTTCAGTATTCCGTACTCATTCAGCGTGTCCTTAAGCGGCTGAAAACGCTGAACGGGAGCAGCTTCCAGAAAGGAATACGAAAGCAAGAGCAGGAACAGGATTCTTCGAATCAACACAAACGCCATGCATCCAGCTGTTGAGTCTCCACAGGATGCACCTCCATGATTCCGGAAGTGTCCCTGTATTCGTACTTGATCCGGATCGTTTCAGCCCCTTCATGATCCGCATATCGGGCGGTAATGGCTGCGGCTGTTTGTAACTCGTCAAAATCCAGATGTCCTTCCGCAATTGTTACGGGGCCAACAACGTCAATCGAAGATAAGACCGCTCTTCCGCTACCGGAATAGTGTTCCAGGAACTTATTCTCAACTTCATCCCTTCCAACCACAACTTTCAAAGATTGCGACGGTCGAAAATGTCTGCCAACTTTCAACAGAATGACATCATCCAGCGAAGGAATATTTCCTTCTTCCATGTGACTCAAAAGATCACGGAATTTTTTGCCATAGCTTACGTCTGCTAAAGAACAGCATCCGCCGGCGGGTTGCGAATAAACAGAAACACCAAGCTCTTCCGCCAACCGGTATTGTTCTTTGCGGGAGCGTCCTGAAATTCCAGCGAGCTTTTCCCGAACGATCCATCCGTTTTCTTCCGGAATTGTGGGAGGCAGAAGCTGCGCAGAAAGTGGCCGCACCAGGAGTCTTCCCAGACCACTCTCTTCTGCCACAATATCGAGCGCTTTTCTGTACTGCGACATGGGACGCTGGCCGAGCACTTCTCCAGTGAAAACAAATTGAGCGCCCGCATCTTCCATGTATTTTTTTGCACGAGCCAGCATGTATCCACGGCAATCCAGACACGGATTCATAGCACTTCCGTATCCATGTTTTGGTTTCATCAGCACATCCTTGATGTACGTAGCGGAAATATCGATGTACTCAATTTCGACTTTCAGGGCGGCTGCGGATTGGAGTGATTCGTTGGAATACACCTTTCCTTTTGCTTTCTGGCGGTTGACTTGCCGGCGAAAATCAGTCGTGCAAAAACCGGTGTAAAAATTGATCGCCTTTACTTCCACACCTTGATTCTGGATCAGTCTGCACGCAATGGAACTGTCCAGACCACCTGAAAGTAGGCCGATTGCTATGATTTTGCTCATAAATGACTCGGCTTC
>JAKEFK010000225.1 GCA_022616075.1 bacterium | reverse complement strand
TGCTAAAGATTTGGAATGCTGCTGACGGCAAGGAAATGGCGACAGTAAAGCTCACACCGATTTCATTTACGCTTGTATGTTTTCTCCCGATTCGAATTGGATCGTTTCAAGCTCCCGAGACAAGACCATCAAACTCTGGGATTCGAAAGCCTTGGAGATTCTGGAATTCAGATTGGAAAGTGCAGGCCGATGTCTCGATTGGGGTATGGACAACCGTCTGATATGTGGGACACAAGAGGGACGCGTCCTTCTTCTTCAGATAGAAAAATTTACCACGGTCAGGATAAAAGACACGGGCTGCAGGGTTAGAAAGGGAGCGACACCTCTCGTAGTCAAGCGAAAGGATCAAACACTTTAGCACCTGTCTTTTGAAAATCTCGAGTATTGCGCGTAACCACAGTGAGGTGATGCTCCAGGGCTGTTGCAGCAATCATACTGTCTAGGAGCGGGAGTGCATGTCCTTTCCGCTTCAGGTCAACAAGGAGTTCGGCCCAGCGGAGGCCAACAGCCGCATCCCACGGGAGGCAATCAATGGTACGCACGACTGCGTCAAACCATCGATCGAGCTGCGCGCGTTTACGACCTCCCGGCACGCGGAGAACGCCGAGATAGATTTCACCAAGAATGATTGAATTCACAACGAAATCTCCTTCATTAGCCATTAACCAATCAACCACCTTCGCAACAGGAGCCGGTTTCGTCGGTTCACTAAGGACGTTGACATCGACTAAAAATGTCATCGGAGTTTAAACAACAGGTCATCAGTGGTTTCGGTCCGATCAATAGGCTTGAACCAGCCTTTCAGGGGACAGGCGAGTAGGAGTTTCACCAGACCCTCGTTGCGCGGGCGCTTCCTACGTTTTAAGAGATACCTGCCCTGATCCAGACGCTCTACTTCGAATTCCTGACCCGGCTGAATATCATCCTCATGCCGGATTTCCGCGGGAAGGACAATCTGCCCCTTACTGGAAACGGTTGTTTTCATATGGGTAAGATATCGTCTTACTTATCGCCTTGTCAAGATCTAACGTTAAGGCAACAGTTGTTGGACTTCTTTAAATATGGCAGAGACGGCGAGTTTGAATTCTTCGGCAAGTTCCTTTCGCCAGAATCGCAAGGCGGGGCGCAGATCAGTGTCCAGCAAGCTGAAAAAGTAGGTAAGTTTTCCTTTTAGACGATAGACAATCGAAAATGTGAGCTCCGTGTGAAAAAGGAGCGGATTAAGGCACAGCAATTCGAGCTCATTTAGCCGGCGTCGTAAAGAAATGCGCACCGATTCGACGGTGTGCGCATCTGATTTCTTCCGCTCAACGAGCGGCTCGAGCGCGACTTTGCAGGCATGCACGACTTCATCGACGCGTCTCAAATGACGAAAGCATTCAACCCGATGAGAATCGATTTCCAGCGCGGAAGCTACCGGCATAGAGGCCCCCATAGACTGGCCGCCCAACTGGAAAACAAGCCGAAGATGTTCTACCTGAAGATGATCTTTGCCGAACAGAATGTGGAGACTCGACAAAATTGCCCTTAATTCTCTCGCGTTTCCGGGCCACCTGTACGCTTGTAGTTCCGAAACGATTTTGTCAGGTAAAACGCTTTTTTCATCTTTTGTAATCTCCTTCCAGAAAAATCGGGCGAGGAGCGGGATGTCTTCCGGATGATCGCGCAATGCAGGAGTGCGAATGAGAAACGTGCGAAGCCGGTAATAAAGATCTTCACGAAATTGCCCTGCCCTCATCATGGAAAACAAATCACGATTCGTTGCTACCACAATTCGTGCCTGAACATCGATTTCTTTTGCCCTGCCGATTGGGCGGATCTTTTGTTCCTGCAATGCGCGCAAAATCTTAGCCTGATGATCCAATCTTAAATCCGCAATTTCATCCAGAAAAAGAGTTCCCGATCCTGTTTCTTTCCAGAGCCCTGCGCGTTCCACTTCCGCACCCGTAAAAATGTGCTTTTCATGGCCAAAAAGGATCGCTTCCAGTAATTCACCGGGGATCGCTCCACAATTTACAGGAGTAAATGGCTGGCGCGGCGGCTCACTGTAGTCGTGAATGCATCTTGCTGCAATCTCCTTTCCCGTGCCACTGTCCCCCAGAATCAAAACCGGTTCATCGCTCTTTGCTGCGCGCAGGATGAGCTGCCTGACCAATTGCACTTCGTCCGATTGCCCAACAAAACGAGATTCCAGTGAAACCGGCACTTCCTCGCGAATCATCCTTGTAATCTCGAGCGGCGAAAACATTGTGGACCTAACGGATTCTGAGGAACGTGAGGATGTCGATTTCAGTGGTTCCTCGCCTTCGTATCTCCGCCACAATTCCTCAAAAACATCCGGATCTGCGCCGATTATGTAGAGATTTTGATCCTTCTTTGCATTCTTCAATAACGTCCGGATACTTCTGACGAGCTGGCCCGCATCCCTGTAACTACCAGTCAGCAGCGGAATTTTTGAATGCCCTAACAATAATTTTGAGAGCGGTTTTGCTTCGAGTTTTTTCCCACGATGAAAAACAAGATCCTTAAATTTTTCAAGAATCGTCAGATCCTCATTCTTCACAGCGTAAGCAGCAGGCAGTTGCTTTGGTTTTGACTTCGCGAACGTCTGGATGGAGTCCGATTCCAGTTCAAAGCGAGAAGCAGGAACCTTCTCGGAATCGGAAACAAAGAGAATAGCGCGAATGCTCATTGGATTTTGTAGTATTGTAACTCAACACTTCCCAGAAATCAAACTCAACTGATGTTCGAATGGCGAGTTGATTTTGTCTGGCATATGGCTTGCTCCTCTAGTTTGCATGAACGAAGACCCAAGTTATTCCGATCTCTACGCAGAAGCTTCCCGTACGGAAGCGGTGCGCCAGGTGGCGGAGGTTTGTGAAAAAGCCACTCAATTGACGGTTTCCCTTTCTTCGGACGGGTTGAGTTTTTCATCCATGGAATCCACAAAAAAGGATGGAATTCTTCATGCAGCCGGGAATGTGTCCGAGCATGGTGTTCTGGCGTTGCGTTTGGAGTTTTTGAGAGTCTCAGGTAGTCCTAGAATCGCTTTCACTGATTTCTTCAAACATCTTTCGGTTCTTGGCGAGAAAACGCGTTTGATGGCTCCGTTTGTCACAAGATCAGGCGAAAGTTCTCTTTGCGTGGAGCTCAGGATACAGGCATCTCCACTTTCGTATGCCCGCTCGACAGCTTTAATGACAGAGCTAAAAAACCTGGAGGCGCTCGCGAAAACTCTTCAAGCGCAGCTGCCGAGATCGCTCAGGCAGCCGGAGTTGGCAAAACTTTACGATCAGTTCTTCGACATCGTTGAGCCGGTCTATGCGCTGGATCTGGATACGACAACTTTGAATCGGGAATGGATAGATTGGGCAAAGCTGACGATGGATTTTCTTTCCGGCTCTGCCTGCGTGGCTTTGCCGGCGTGTTATCCGATCAGTGAGGATTTTGCGCTTGCATTGCTGGCAACGGCAGCGATTGAAACTGGAGTTTCAATAGGCAGATACGTTGCGCCTTTATCATCACCGAAGTCGCTGGTGGATACGGCAAAGAAGGCGCCGGGAACGGTTGCGATGCCGGCAATGCGGCTGAGTTTAGGAACAAACGCTTATGAGCTCGCCAATGAAGTTCAGGCGATGCTGGTTACTCTTCATTCTTCACGGAAACCAGTCATTTTTACAGGTTCCGATGAACAACTCCGATCCATTTTTCATGGCGGCCAGGGAGGGCTTACCAATCCACTTTCTCCGGTGGTGCGTCACGCGCCGGAAGCGAGCATGGAAGTTCTGACCCATTTCGCAGTCCGAACGATGCAAAGACGTGTTGGAGGAATGCCGGCTTCTATGGAGGAATATGTTGTTCAGGAAATCCTGGCGGGATTAAAACCATATTCTCCGACCGAACAAAAGCGGATTCTACCGGTTGTTGCGAATCACGCTTTGAACACCTGGGCAAATGGAAAGAGCTTGAACGGACAGACGACGGCGACGTTCGCGGTCAACGTCAGCTCCGTCTCCGAAACGCTCGCCGGCATGAGCGCCAAACCACGAGTTACGCGTGCGCCGGCGGTTCAACAGCGATTCACTCTGACTTTCACGGATGCAGATGTTACGCATTATCTGAAAAGACATTTGCTGGGCCAGGATTCTGCAATCGATCAGCTTGTCTCCCGTTTACGAATGGAAGCGTTAACTCGTCCGCTGCATCAACCGTTGCGTTATTGCGCGCAAGGCACTCCCGCAACAGGCAAATCGGAAAGCGCCGTTCTGCTCGCTTCGAAACTGGGTATTCCTTACATGAATGTTGATGCTGCGAGCATTCCGGATTACTACAGCGCAGCAGCTCAACTTCTTGGATCGGGCCGCGGCATTGTCGGCTCCTATCAGAGCGGACGCCTTGAGCAAGCCGCCAAGCAGCACACCGGCGTTTTGATTGAGGTCAGCGATCTGGATCACGCGAATGAAAGAGTGCGCTCCGGACTTGCGGATCTGTTCCTTCAGGTTTTGGAAACAGGAGAAGCGCAAAGCGCAGCCGGCGCAATGTTCTCCTGCGCGAATCTGATCTTTGCTTTCACGATGAATTTGCCGGATGGAATGGACGAATCCGTGAGAAAAGGATTCGGGTTTAACGATTCGGTCGACAATCGCCAGTTGCAAAACCGCGTTGTTACGGAGATTAAGAGGATGCTTTCCACCGCATTCTTGAGCCGTGTCGGAACGCCAATTCTTTTTGAGCCGTTGAACGGCGATGCGATTGCCACGATTCTGGAGCGCGCTGTTCGCGCAGCGATCACAGCCGCTGCGGAAAGAATGGGATTTGTAATCGGAGAGATCGTTTTGCAAGAAGGCCTCGGTAAAAGAATCGCGGCGAGCGCGCAGGCAAGACTCGGCGCATTTGGCGCGCGTGCGCTTCTGGAACAGGGACGTGTCCTGGCAGCAGATGCGGTAGTTTCTTTGCAAAACACGATTCCTGCTCCGGAACGCAAGCTATCCGTCTCGCTGACAGAAAGTAACAAGCTTTTGATTGAATAAGGAGGAGTGATGGCGGCACAAGTGTATCGGGTCAATCGAACGTCGGAGTATAGAAAGGCTGGGCCGACCGATCTGGTTGAGTTACTGCCTGCGCCGGGAAACAATCCATTGTTTTTGTTGAAATGGCTGGTGGATACGCTTGTTTACGCAATTGTACGCCACGAGTTTGTTCATCTCAGTGGGCCTACAGGTAGCGCGAAGAGCTCATTACTGGAAGCTTTGTACATGGTCCCTGATAATTTTCAATCTCTTTGCGGCTCACTGGGATTTCCGGTGAAGCCACTGAAGTTATACGCGGTGGAGATGGCAATTTATGAGGCGCCGGGCGAATTATACCAGCGGCGTTCTTTGAAGGATGGTACAACCTACGATGAAATGTCCAAACTTGTGCTTGCATTGGAAGATGCAGCGAAGCGCAAAAACGATTGCTACCCGCTGATCTGGCTCCGTGAAATGGGACGTGTTCATTCTTCTTCAGTCCAGGGTGGCTTACTCAATTTGATGACCAGAAGCGACATCCTTCTGCCTGATGGGCGAAGAATTGACGGCACCGGCATCGCATGGGTTGCAGACAGCAACTACCAGGCCGAACAAGATTGCAATCATACATTGGTGAACCTGGATGATGCGTTGAAGCGGCGCTTTTCCATCAACCTGACTCTGGATTACTTGAGCGGAGAACAGGAAGTGCAGGTGCTCGAATCCCTGGTTGTAGAGATGAAGTTAGGAACGCTTGATCGAGACCTCATTGCGAAAGTTGTGAAGCTTGGTCAAGCAATTCGCCGGCAGCGGCTGGACGGGAATCTTCAATCACTGGCGCCTCCCACAATTTATGGCTATCTCGCTTTTCTCAGAATGGCTCAATCGCTCGCGTATTTGAGTCTTCAGCAAGTTGCGATGGCAACTTTGCTCGGGAACGCCGGTTTCGAGGATCGAAAACTTGTTTTTACTGTTCTCAATGAAGTATTCGGATTGCAAAATACTCAGGAAGAAGATCCAACAGGAGGGAACCTGTTTTGAAAAAAAAGCAACGTCCACGAAAACCCCAGATGCAATCGTCTTTCGGTGAACCTCATCCATTTTTCAGGAGGAGGCGCACAAAAAGCGATTGGGCGGGAATACATCTGAGCGATGCTTTTAAACCGCATCTCGAGTTCTATATCCGCATTCCTGCGCAGCGCCTGTTTTACAAAGCTGTAAGGAAAGTTCAGATGATTGCGGCCAGGGAGGCAAACGTTTCCGTGAATTCGGGTTTTAAACCGGACGTGAAACCCCAACTGGCTCCCTGCTATACGACTTATCCACCGGCACTTGCTTCGTATGCAGCGATCGGATTAACAGGGTTCCTGGAGTTTCAGACAAGAGTAAAAAACTATCTGCTGAGGGCTCACCTGTATGAGTATCTTGAAAACCCGGCAGAGGAGGATCGGGTGGATGTAGAGCCTGAAGACTATCAAAGGCTCGCTGAAATTGTAACCGATATTGTGGAGACACGGTTAATCCTTCGGGATTTGTGCAGGCTCTCTTCCCTTTGGACCGTTGAAATGTACAGACTTTTCGCAGCCTGCCAGCAGAAAACGAATTTCCGGTCTGTTACTGAAATTTTAAACGCGGTCATCCTTTATGGTGATGTATTTCCTGCAAGTGAAAAACTGGTGCTCCATCCGTTGACTCGCGCCTTGCTCACAGATCTAACCGCGGTCAGCCGTCCTTTCTTCGAAAAACTGGGAACGGAAGACACAAATTTGCTTCACCTCGGAATCGATTGGGTGAAAGGCATTTGCCGTTGTCTGGCGAAATATCTGGAAAACTATTACGGTGATGTTGATGAGGAGCTGGTGGAAAATGAACCGAAGAAAACCCGGTTGCCCGGATTGATTCGAAACTGGTTTGAAAAAACTAAGGAGGCCGATAAAAAGGAACCCGTCGCCGGCAACAGCTTCCCACCTTTGGACGAACCACAACCTCCGGCCCTGTTTGGTTCCTCCGGACTCGATCAACAAATTGCACAATCGGCGTGCAATGAGAATCCGATGAATGCCAGCAAATCAGCGCAGGCGCTACTTTGTTCAAAGCCGCTTCAAGATTCCCTCAAAAGGCTGATGGACTATCTCACCCGGGCTTGCCGGCAGCGAAATGAATTTGAAGAGATCAGATCGGATCTTTTGGAAAAAATGCTGGGAAGCGCGCCGTTTCACGCAGGTCCTATGGAAGGAAATCCAGTGGAAGGACATGAAGTAACCGTTCAGTTTGGAAATGAAAAGGCGGTCGCAGGAGAAATCTTTGACCGTGCGATTGAGTTATCGGATGATTTCGAAGCTTACGATAAGTTGATGGCTGAATCTCAACCCGTGATCGATGCTTTAAGAGAAGTTCTGTATCCGAATATGGCAGAAGTCCCTGAGACGGAACGGTTCAGGTCCAGCGGATCGCTGGATCCGGCCCGGCTCGCTATTTCCCAATTTCATTCGGCTGTCTTTCATCGCTACAGAATTCGGAAGAGAGGAGACAAACGGGGGCGGCCGGTGCTACTCATCGCCTGTGACGCTTCCGGATCGCTCAACGCTTCCGAAATGAAGATGGCAAAAGTTCTCGCAACATCCTGGTTGAATGCGAGCGCGCGGCGTAACGTGCAGATCCTTGCAGGCTTTTATCACAGCAGAACGGTCGCCGGCCGGGATTCCGGACCGCTGGTCGAGTGGGCTTATCATCCATTGAAGACCGTCTGTACCGGACGCAAAGATGCAACGCGCGCAGTCGTCTCATTGCCAAATTTCGGAACAGGCGTCCAATCGGACACGCTTTCACTCGCTTTCATGCTTCAAGAGGCGCAGCAACTGGCGAAAGGAAAGATGGTTTATTTGATTCTGATCACGGATTGTCTATGGAATCGTTCGCTCGATACGGATGCTTGCGGTGAGGAGGAAGTATATTCATTTTTCGAAAATCTTTATCAGGATCCGAATCGTCGCATCCACACCACAATGGTGGCTCTTGGAAACCCATCGAATGGAATTGAACATTTGCTCGATAAGGTGATCCTCGTCCCGGCCGATCAGTTGGAAGACTACGCCGGTGTTGCTTCGCAAGTTGGCACCTACGTTGCATCAGTCATGAAGGAACGTCGATTTCACATAAAGAGATAAACATATGTTGTCGCTTTTTCCATCAAGCCTTCAGGAACTGGATGCAAAAATTGTACTGGATGTCTTGATCCAGCACCTTGGTTACTATGACGATTTACGTGTGAAGTTAGAAAAGCAAGGCGGTGAGCTTTCTGATCTGAATCGAATCGCGGACGCGCTTTCAAGAGAGTTTATGATCACGGACCGATTCGGTGACGGACTGCAAGTTTCGTTGATTCAACCGGAACTTCTTCAACAGGCGGTCTTCCTGGCTGTGGCGGAAGACGTTCATCTGGCCGTCCGTCAAACAGAGGCCGGTATGCCGGTGTATTACCTGTGTCGAATCCATCGGGATTTTTGGTCCGAATACAGCTTGATTGTCGAAGATCTGTACCGGAGTCCGGGATATCCTTCCCTCGATGAACGTTTTGTCAAACTGATGGTTGGCGGTCACGAGCGATATCATCTCCGTATCTCACAGTTCCGAAGGGCCCTCGCCAAATTGTTATTGAACCAGAATGAAACTTCCGAAAAAAAAGTGGATGAAATTCTTTACAACGCAGGACGCCATATCTACCAGGCTGCATGGCATGAGGATCAGTTGCCGGCTGTTCTTTGCGCAACTCACTTTTCGCTACCTAAATTCAAGCAGGCCGTCGAATTGTTATATGTTTGTCTCAGCGGTGAACTGTGTGAGCTTCGTGGAATGATCGATGATAACTTGCTGCAATTTTTTAAAAAGATTGATCCTCAACCCGCTATTGCAGGGTTACTTCGGGTGCTCGCGGTCACGGAAGGATCAACGATCAACGAAATCTCCGAAAAGGCATTGAAGCTTTACACCAGATTGAACAAAGCATTTGGCCGCTTCTTGCGGATTGATGTCATCTGGGGTGAAAGACAATTACCGGTTCCACTCTACAAGCTTGTCTTTGCGAATTTTTCCAGATTGAATCTCGTAAGCTCTGCGCTAAAGAAGAATGATTCGCTGTCGCTTGCCACCACACAATTGGAAACGGAAGCTTCCGCGATCATCGATGAAATCGTGAAACGGTAGCTTTTGTAGGAAGCGCCAACGGGTTTACACTATAGAAAAGACTTTGCACAAAATAAGGTTAGCTGCGAGAGTGACCGTGAACTCGGTTTTAGAAACCACAGGTATACACAGATAATCCTATTTCTAAAATCTGTGTTCATCTCGAGTTCATCTGTGGTTACAAGGAGGGTGGAATGGGCATTCTTGATAGATTTCACAAAAAAAGCGCGAGTAGCGCCGATTTAAAACAAATGGAAACTTTATGGAATGAAGTGGAGCGATTCAGCAGGCAGAACAACTTTGATGCTGCGTTGGAGCCCTGTTTGAGTGGCATCTCTCTTGCGAAGGCGTCCAACGATCCGGTATTCCAGTTTCGATTCACGCATCAGGCTGCGACGTGTTATGCGCACAAAAACCAGGGGGATCACGCATTGGCGTATTTCAAAGACGCAGCGGATCTGGCCGGAAAACTACGGAATGATGAGGCACTTGCCGCAACTCTCTACGACTGGGGACGTGTATTGGCCGTTTTAGGGCGTCCCACCGAAGCGTTAAAACAGCTTGAACCTGCATTAGCGCTGATGCGAGCTTTGAAAGATCCCGAATGGTTTCAGCTTGAGCAATTGATCCTGCGGCAACGTCAACTCGCGAAGTTGGAATCCATGGGTGCTGAGATCCGCACACCTCATAAACAATATGCGACCAACGTTCGTTGTCCAAAATGTGGCGGTCCATTAACCGCTCTGCCGCCGCGTAACTACGGGCCAATGTCAAGCGTGGGCTACAAATGTTTCAAATGTTTTCCGGAGTGAAGGATAGCTAAAGAGAGTTGATGAATGCAGCCAGACCAGGACCTGTACCGATCTGTGAACTGCTTTCTCAATCAGAATTATGCTGCTTGCGTAACGCTGATTAATGATTTGATGGACGGGGCATCACCCGCGCCTCATCAGCTTGGTCAGATGCTCGTAATCAGTCTCCAACGATTACGGCGGATGGAGGAGTATCCGGGCCTTGGGGAATATCTGCTCAATCAACTTGAGGAGGGGGCCTGGGAACAGACTCTGCTGAGATTAACACTCGGATTAGACGATGAATTGTTTGCGCTCCAGACAAAGAAGGATTGTTTGAAGTGCCTGAAAATCGCCGGAAAAAACGAGACAATGCGCTGTCAGACCCATTATTACACCGGCGCTCGATTCCTCACAGCCGGCTTCACTGTTGAGGCGCATTCGGAATTTGAGGATTGTTTGAAAATCGCTGCGCCCTGTTTGGAATACGAATTTGCGAAATCAGAAGCACGACCTGTAATGAATCGCGCGAACAAAGATTATGTTCTGTCAAACACTTCCCTTTCCCATCCCGTTAATACCGAAGTTGTTTTGGAAAGCAATGATGCTCGAAGAGAACTGTTTTCGCTCCACTTTCAGGCCAGGCAATTACTCGAAGCGGGGCATTATAAGCGGGCAATTGAGATAGCTGAAGAAGCACTTCAACTCGCAGTAAAAAGATTCGGAAAACAGCATCACGAATACGCCAGGAGTCTCAACAATCTCGCTGCGATTCACCTTAAGCTGCGAAATGGCGACGCTGCTGAGCGACTCATTCGGGAAGCGCTGAGGGCCAACAATGAAGCGGGTGTTGAATGGCATCCCGATGTAGCTAAATCAATGCTGAGTCTCGCTCAGGTTCGCCGAACTGTGGGAGACTTTAAAGAATCGATCCAGCTATGCCGAAAAGCCGCCGAAATTTTCGCTGCTACGCAGGGGATACTGCACGCTAACTATGCTTTAGCACTCAATCAACTTGGACAACTTTATGGCGACATCGGAGATTACGAAACTGCTGCGCCGATCCTGATTCAAGCCACAAACACTTTTCATACGGCTTTCAACGAATTTCATCTGGACTACTTAACCGCACGGGGAAATCTGGCATCTGTTTACAGCGCTGTTGGCAACTATGCAGCGGCTGGGCCAATTTATCGCGAGGCCGTGGAAAAAATTGAAATCATGGGCGGCGAAAATCATCCGGCTCTTGTTTCGTTTCTCAATAATTTAGCCGTCACTGAAACAAAACTCGGAAATTATGAACAGGCTGAAAGAGACTCGCTCAAGTCGATGGAACTTCTGGAAAGGATCAATCCGGATAATCGGTATGAAAGAGCGCTAAGACTCTTGAATTTGTCTGGCGTGTATCTGGATCAAGGTGATTTTGCTGCTGCCGAGATATCGCTGCAGGAAGTGCATAGATCGTTAAAGAATGATCCTGCCGGGGCGGTTTCGGAAGCATTTGCGGCTTCATTGCGTCACCTGGCTAGAATTTGTGTGGTCACGGATCGCAGCAGCGAGGCAATCCAGTATTTTGATGAAGCCGCCAGGGTTGATAACTACATGCTGGCAAGTTTGTTTTCCGTTGTTAGCGAAAAACAACGATTGGCCTATCTGGATAAAATTCGAACCGATTTTTACATTCATCTCTCGTTTGTTCTTCAGCATGCCCGTCAGATTCAAAGCGCAGTTCAAAGCGCTTTCAGAATTGTGCTTCAGAGGAAGGCGCTGGCTGCGGAGGCTTTTGCTGTTCAGCGAGATGCCATCTTACACGGTCTTTACGTTGATCTAAAACCTGAGCTTGAATTGCTTTATGGACTACGAAGACAGCTCGCGGAACTCCTGATTGCTCGCTTTGAAACGGACGAACCCGATAAGCTGTGGCAAGAAGCGCATTTGTTGCGCGCACAAATCGAAGATCTTGAATCCAAATTGGCGGAACAAATTCCGGAAATGAATCTCGAGCTTCGATTTCGGAAAGCAGATCAACAAGCCGTTGTTAGCGCCATTCCCCAAAACTGTATTCTGGTCGAATTCGTGCGCACAATGGTATTCAATTTTTTTGCCATTCGTGGACGTGGAGATGTGGAATTGCTTCCTTCACGCTATCTCGCATTTGTTTTACATGCAGGTCAGCCTGACAGGACAGAGATGGTAGATCTGGGAGAAGCATCTGTGATCGATGAGCTGATTGCAGAATTCCGAAAAGCTATGGCAGGTGAAGGGCGTGGTCTCGGCACTGTGCCATTGTTAGATCCGTCCGGGCTGACGGCAGGAAGTAAGTTGCGTGAACTTATTTTTGATCCGATCAAAAAAGCGCTCGATTCCGCGAAAGCGATTTGGATTGCTCCTGATGGGGATCTCGCAAGACTTCCATTCGAAGTATTACCGTTGGACGACGGAAGATATCTGATCGATGCGTACTTGTTCAACTATCTGACCGTGAGCCGTGAAATCGTGAGATTTGGAAGCAAGTCCGGACGAAAGCCGATGCCACCCGTGGTGATTGCAGATCCTGATTTTGATCTGAGTGAAACAGATGCGGCAGAAGTGGACACGTCGATTCCTGAGCGCCGACAATCGCGCGATCTTTCCCATGCACTTTTTGATAGATTGAGTGGAACGCGGCTCGAGGGGGAGCGAATCGCGCAACGGCTGGGTGTTCATCCCTGGCTGGATGCGTCTGCTTTAGAGGCCAGATTGAGGGCGTGTCATTCCCCACTGATTTTACATTTGGCTACACATGGGTTCTTCCTGGAGGATCAAAATGTCGGCGAAGAAAATCTAACTCGTGGATTAGGCGCGCTTCTGCAATCTGAAAGGCATGATGGGATCAGTGTTCTTCAAACAGCCGGTCGCGAAAATCCCTTGTTGCGTTCCGGCCTCGCCTTATCGGCTGCCAACACCTGGCTTAGGAACGGCCGTCCGCCGTCCGAAGCCGAAGACGGCATCCTGACCGCCGAAGATGTCACCAGTATGGATTTGCTGGATACCGAACTTACAGTGCTTTCCGCCTGTGAAACCGGATTAGGAGCTATTCATGCGGGCGAAGGGGTGATGGGGTTGCGGCGATCCTTCGTGTTGGCCGGTGTAAAAACTTTAGTGATGAGCCTCTGGAAGGTTCCTGATCAGGAGACACAGCAGCTTATGGAGGAATTTTATCGGGGCATTCTCCGTGGAGACGGTCGGGCAGAAGCTCTTCGGAAGGCGCAGCTAAGTTTGAAGCGACAATGCCCTGATCCTTTTTACTGGGGAGCCTTCATCTGTCAGGGAGATCCCTCTCCTTTATTTAACGTTCGAATAGGGAATTTAGGAGAACACCATGGATAAAAAGGATGTTCACCGGCTTTTCGGACGGAGTTTCACAAATCCACTCCTACGCTCGGGTCTGGCACTTGCAGGAGCCAATACATGGCTGAGGGGGAAATCTCCACCAGCCGAAGCAGAAGACGGAATTTTGACTGCTGAAGATGTTTCCGGCCT
>JAKEFK010000224.1 GCA_022616075.1 bacterium | reverse complement strand
CCGCTAGGAGATGGCGCGCTGCTGGCTGGTGTCGCGCGATGGGTGAAAGCGCATCATCCGAAAACAGAAATGATTGGCATATGCGCCAGCGGAGCAGATGCAATGGAACGCTCCTGGCGATCGGGAAAACTGATTGCGAGGGATAGCGTAAGCACCATCGCGGATGGGATTGCTGTGCGTGTCCCCTTCCCTGAAGCTCTCGCCGACCTGAACGGACTCGTTGATGAGATATTCCTGGTTCACGATGAATTTTTTGTTGACGCGATGCGGCTTGCGCATACAGAGCTCGGTCTCTTACTGGAACCAGCAGGAGCCGCCGGCATCGCTGCTATTCTGACTTATCGGAATCTATTTGAAGGAAAGTCAGTCGCTGTGATTCTCACCGGGGGAAATGCCAGCGAGGAACAGATCCACAATTTAACGTCCATTTCAAGGGTGAAACAATGAAGTCTCTTTTTCCAAAACAAGTGATGGTGTGTCTTATTTCTGTTCTGGAATCTTGCAAGCCCGGAGCATTCCCATAGCGCAACTGTAAGAATCGAAGTTCAAACCACCTTTACGGCGGATACGCCTGGATCACCGGGAGGGGACGGCGCATTGCTTTTTGCGAAAAGAGTGGAGCAGGTCACCGGTGGAGCAATTCGATTATTGATCAAAGAACCAGGTACGTTAGTTTCCAACGACGCAATCTTTGATGCAGTGAATCGAGGCTCGAAGCATGGTGGAATTGATGCCGCTATTGTTGCGCCTTCACAAAACAGATTGAAGGTAAAGAATCGATTCGTCGCTTTACCGTTCACACGCATTTATTTTTCCGGCGTTCCGTTTGGACCTGAAGCCGAAGAGTTTTTGTCCTGGATGTATTATGCAGGCGGGCTTGAGCTTGAAAATGAGCTGTACAACAAAGTACTGAGTGGCGGTGATGGTGTTGTTGCGTTTCCAATGGGGATTAACCACGGTGAAGGTGTCGGCATGACCCCAACGCTCATACCATCGACAGTTGAGGAGCTGGCGGCGACTCCATGGAACTTACGCATTCTGGGACTTGCCGGCACTGTGATTCAAAGAGTGATTCAATCTGTTTCCGATGATCCGGCGCTCACGATTCATTCGGGAACAGTCGGCGTTCCGGTTTACCAGGATCTAAAAAATGGAACTCTTCAAGCGGCAGAATTTTCGAGTCCGGCTCAGGATATTTACGAATTTTTTGACTTGCCTTCCTCCAATGGCGAACCGGCGGTCTCGCAATTTTCCAGTTCGAACAGTCAAGCCGATGCGCCGCTTCTTTTTTACTATGTCGGCGCATGGCATCAACCTTTTGCGCTTTCCGAGTTTCTGATTAATAAACAGGTCTACGATTCGCTGGGAAGCACGGCGCAGGCGCAACTAGAAAACGCAGCCCGAGCGCATGTACTTTCCGAACTTGTCAGAACACAAAAAGCATCCGGTCGCGCCTTGCGCAGAATGCAAAACGTGTACGGGGTGACGATTGTGAATGGGTGGCCGCAACCTGTGCTCGATGCCTTACGCGCCGCTACGATTGATGTCATCAATGAAGAAGCGCAGGATCCCGATTTCAATACGGTCCTGACGAGTCTCAGGAAATTTACGAGGACCCAGCAGTTTTACTGGAAGTACGACAACGTTGATCCGGCAAAACGCTTCGACACCGAAGACTCTTCGAACTGGCCCGGCTGGGGATCACAAATCCCGTGACATCTTTGCGAACTGGGATACACCGTGCCTCTGTGCTAAGGAGCTACGAGTCTTCTGATTTCGCTTCCACAAGCTGAATAATTTCGTGCATTTCAAAAACGTTCGGACCGGCGAACATTTCTTTTGGCGGACGATTCGAATGAGCTTCCCGAAATGCATCGCTTGCCGTCCAATTGGCAAAATCCTCTGCGGTTTGCCAGTACGTCAGCACGACGTAATATTGCGACCCACCCTGGTCACTGCCATGAAGCTGAATTTTCTTGGGGCACAAGATTTCCAATCGGATGAATCCCGCATGCTTCTCCACAAGGCGTGCCCGGCCTTCGAAGCGATTTTCAAATTCCTTTTCATATCCTGGAGCTACCTGAATGCGGTTCGATACAACAATCATGAACTGATCATACCGCAGATCAAGCACGTTTTTTGCGACTGACTGGTTTAGCTCCGTTCCGTAGGCTTTGCCGGCAGAATGCCGGCGGTCATTTATGCCAGCCTGGAGGCTGGCGCTCATCTACCGGTATCAAAGATGAGCGCCGCCATTCTGGCGGCATTGATGTCCGCCGGCTTTTAGCCGGCGCTACAAAATCTGAAATCTAGCATCTGAAATCTAAAATTTGGTGTGTCTCTGCGTTAGAATAATCATTCATGCTTGGAACAAAGCTCGCCTTATCCACTGATCGCGCGTTCGACAATCTCTCCCTCCGCCGCTGAAGGACGCCATTTGCAGTAAAAAAGCCATGCTATGATGGTTGCCTGATGAGCTTCAAGCCGGCGGACACTTCACGTGAGGCGCAGCTCGTGATGATCGAAGGTTTCAGGCGAATGCCTGGATGGCAGAAGCTGAAGTGCGTCTCGGAACTCACAGAATTGCTTCATAGCCTTGCTCTTAACGACATTCGCAAGAAGCATCCGGACGCCGATGAACGGAGGCTTCTCTTGTACCTCTCTTCGCGGTGGCTGCCCAGAGACATCATGAAAAAAGCATTCAACTGGGATGTTCAAAAAGAAGGATACTGATGCCGGCCGGTATCGAAGATGTACTCGCACTTCTGGAACAGGCTCTTTCCAGTTTGAATATCACCTACGTTGTTGGCGGATCAATTGCAAGCTCTATCCACGGAATTCCTCGTTCAACGAATGACGTAGATATTCTGGCGAAATTGGAACCTCACCATGCTTCCGCGATTGTCAGCCTGCTCGTGAACGATTTTTACATTGATCAGGATCGAGTAATGGAGGCGGTTGTCCGGAAGGAATCATTCAGCATGATTCATTTACAAACCATGTACAAGATTGATGTGTTTGTAAAGAAAGACAGCCCCTGGTTAGACCTGGAGATGGACAGAAAAAAAATTCAGGCAGCTGGTTCGAAGCCTGATTCTATTCGAATACCGGTTTCCAGCGCCGAAGACAACATTCTTCACAAGCTTGATTGGTACCGAAAAGGTGGAAACGTTTCGGAAAGACAATGGAGCGATGTGATCGGCATCATTCAGGTGCAGGATCAATCTCTTGATTACACCTATCTTCGTAAATGGGCGGACTTCCTTGGCCTGGGAGAGCTCCTGGAGAAGGCAATCTCGGAGGCGCAATCTTGATGTGGTTTGGAAATCGGTTGCGTTAAAAATTTACAGAGATAGTTTTCCCATAGTCTATGCGAGCCATCCCCGATCTGGCTCACAGGATTTCATAGCAGCGTCTGAGTCTCAGGCGCTCAGGGAATAGGCGTTGACCAACCACCCGATTAATTCGGGATTTACGTCTGCTGGTGAACTCAGCTTCAATTTCAGATGAAAACGGTTGCGCGAAACTTGTTCCGACTTACGGATTCTGGGGCTTGTAAGCATGCAATCGCTCTTGATCGTCAAGATCAAACAGTTTTGGCGCGTTGTTACTCCCGCTAAAGTCGTGGCATGCATCAGGTGGATCGACTTCTTTTTCGGATTTTCAGTGATAGGATAGCGCTTTCTCAGCACTTTCAGCAGTTCGTCGTAAGTTTGCCTTACAACTTCTCCTTTTCCATCAAAATGACTTTTGATGTCAAATGCGTTTGGTTCTTCTTTCATAAATAAACCTCCATCTTTCACTAAACAGTGGTGAAAGCGATAAAAACTCTCGCGAGATTCTGGTTTCAGGCCACTTCACGAAGACAGAAGTCAAAAATCAGCAAGCGGAAGTGATTAAGGAAAACGCTTTCAGCAGCGTTTCAAGCTGAGATTATTCTCAGGTCGTGATCTAATTATCGCTCAAAAACCGCAGATAAGCAAAGCGTTGCTTTTTACGCCGACTCCGGCTAGTGGAATCACGCGACAATTTGTTTGACGCGGCCCACTTGTCCATCGACAAGACGCACTTTGATGCCGTGCCGATGATTCGGTGATTTAGTAAGAACATCTTGAACGACACCTTTGGTCAATTTTCCCGTGTGCTGATCCTGCTTTAAAACGATCAACACCGTGATGCCAGGCTTAATACTCGAGCGATTCTGTCCGTTCAAAAGATCTCCTGCATACAACCGAACAATTTGTGGGCGGCTGTCATGTTGGGATTGTACTGTGATTAAGACCACAGATAAACGCAGATGAGGGATGCAGCGCGGGTTGAATTACGCCTTACTCGGGCTAAAGCCGCGCTGGCGTTGGGGATCAGTCGTGCTTGGTGCTCAGTAGTGATAGCGCGCTTGTAGAAAATCAATTTGGTTTGATTGTACCAGATACACAACGCGATGCTCTTCCGTCAGTCGGCGTGACCACGCACCGGAGAGCATGTATTTCAATGGCTCCGGTTTCCCCATGTCTCGAAAGGGGTCTCGGAGGAGTGCTTCAATCAAATCGAAGGCTCGCAACGCAACTTTACGATTTGTCTCAACCCAGTAACGAAGATCTTCAATGAATTCAGCATGGAAAACAGCAGTTGGTTTGAGTTTATGATTTTTCGTCAATCTTCAGTTCTTTTCGAAGCTGTGCAATGGTCCTGGCCTTTCCCTTGCCGGATTTTGCTCTGAGCAAGGACTTCAGCAAACGTTCGGCGTTTCGTGGAGAACGCAGCAGGTGGGCAGTTTCACGAATACTGCTAAGTTCGCTCGCAGATATGAGTGCTACGTCTTCGGCACCACGACGCCGGATAATGATAGCTTGGCGGCCGGAAGCAACATCGTCACATAACGCGGCAAAGTTTGCTCTTGCTTTGGTATAAGTAGTTTCGTTGGCCATTGATCGTACCCTGAGTAATTGTACAGGGTTAATGTACAGATCATGTGAACAAATGTCAACCTGCCAGAGTACTATTCTCCTTTCGGGCGATAAATCCCGTTCATCGGGTGATTATAAGGACCGGTCGAATTGGACGGCGAGACATCGTATCCACCGGTGGCGGACGGAGTCACATCGGCCCACTTGCCGGTTGTTTCGTTGTAAAGAAAAATCCTGCGCTGCACGCCTCCGTTTAGATTTCCATCCGTTCCACCGCTCCAGGAAGCATCGCCCGTATAAACGTGGACCTTATCGCCGGGACTCGCGAATCCCGGCAGGTTGTTGTATAGCATTCTGCGCGTGAAATCTCCCATCTCATAATGATCACGAACCAGGATCGTGTGTCCGACGTCTCTCGAATTGGTCGGATTCAGCGCAATCAAATCGCCCGGCTTTACGTCTGTCGCCTTCACTTCGTTAAACTTGCCTTTGCCTTGGAGGGACATCAAATTTTCATCGCCGATTCGCGGTTTAAAACCGTACTTCTCGCGAGTTCCACCATGCACACCCAGAAATGCTTGTTGAACATACCCCGCACAATCAATGCCAATTCCATGATCCCATTGCATCATTCGGATTGTGTCGGAGTCGCTCAAACCGGGATGGTCTTTCTTTGCTTGATCGAATTGCCCGGATCGGATCAGGGATTGAGTCACCATCTGGATCTGCTCCGCGGATCCACGTCCATAGGCAACCATGTGCACCGCTATTTTCATTTTGTCGTTCCAATGCGCCTTATCTCCGGTTTTAATTAGCTTGGAAAGATCTTCTTTCACAGCCTCAGAACCCTTGCGTCCCGGACGTCCGCTGGCTCCGGTTCCCCACGGTGAATCGCCGATGCGGAAATGCGGCATGGCTTGCACCGGCTTTCCGTTCACTTCGTATGTGGAATTGAATGACTCCTTGAATGCATCGATTCTTCCGCCCATGACCAGCGATTTCACTTCACCGATGGGATCCTTGGATCCAAGCGCAAGATCCACGCGGTTCATGAAACTGTCCAGCTCATTCCCTTTCAGCTTCTTTCCTTGCGCCAGCAATTCGTCGCGAACTTTCGGCGGCACGTTCAATGAATTCAGTTGATAAGGGAGCAGCATAAAGCGCATTTCCGGCGATCGTATCAAGTCGGAATCAGCCGACTTCACACTACTATCAAACTGAGCAGGCTTTGCTGTGGATTCGGCGCCCAGCATCTGTTTGAGTTGAAGCTCGCGCATGGCTCCGCCTAGTCCGAGCTCTTGCATTTGGGATTTTGCATGGGACTGATTTGTTACGCGCGCTTCTTGCGTCACGGGCGCCTGTGGCTTCTGGCTCTCTGTTTGTACCGGCAATTTCAATTCCTGACCTGCATTGACGTTTCCGGGATTGATGTTGGGATTCGCTGCGATCAACTCCTTCAGTGGAATGCCGAGACGTTCCGCTATTTGCGATAACTTTGTCTCGCCCACCATCACGGTTGCGGATTGCGCATCCGCATTCTGCGAAGGAACTGCTGAGGTTTGCCCGCCGCCCATGGGACCGATGGAATTCCCCATATCGAGCCTCCTTTGTTTGTATGATCATACCAGACCCACGCACATGTTGCTTATGGACGTGGAAGCCTGCGATTATCACAGCTGAGGTAAAAAAGGGAGATTACGAGATGTGGAAGATATGGAGATAACAAAGCAGTAATCGCCACAGGATCGCGAGCCGACGTTCCGGAGATTCCCGTGTTAAAGGAAGCCGGTTATTGATACTACCAATATTCGTCATGTTCTTTCATCGTCTGCATGCACTTCAACCAAAATTTCTACCTGGGTGCAGTATACTAATTTCTGCCAAAAAAATGTCTACTTTAGGGCAACAAAGCTTAAGTGTCGGACGACATCCATCACATTTAGATAAGGAAAAGGCCTGACTTGAAGCATAAGAACACCAATGAACTGTTCGCGCGGATCGACCCAGTAGTGAACATTGGTTGAACCGGCCCACCAGATAGTTCCAGGAGAACCTATTTCACCGTTCTTGGCAGAGTCATACAGTACCGCGTACCCAAAGCCGAATCCTAACCCGGGCCCTAAACTATCTTTAGAGATAAGATCGGATAGATGATTCTGCCACATGAGTTCAACAGTCTTTCTGCTGAGAATGCGAACTCCGTCCAGTTCCCCTCCGTTTAGTAGCATTTGTAAAAATCGAAACATATCGGGAGCACTGGAGACGAGTCCGTTGTTTCCGAGATTATCCCTCCGCCACCTCCGGAGAAAGCTTGCGGGCGCGTACGGAGAGGACTGATGTCAGCGCGATCCAAAGCGGTGACTTTGCGGTTACGTATCTCATAGATGCTAGTCAATCGGAATAGCTGGTCACTTGATACAACAAATCCAGTGCTTTTCATTCCAAGCGGTGTGAAGATTCTTTCCTCCATGAAGTGGTCCAGAGGCCGGCCTGAAACACTTTCGATGATCGCCCCCAGGATGTCTGAAGAAAATCCGTAACTGAATTTCGTTCCAGGTTCCTCCGCAAGCGGGACCTTTGCAAGTCGGCCAACCCACTGATCCAGCGTCAGATCGTGTGACCAGTCGAAATCAGGAGCGGGACGAAGAATTCCAGCTTCCCGATACGAACGCTGCTGTGGATCTTTAAACCCGTAACTATAGCCGGAAGTATGGCGAAGCAGATCCCGGATTGTCAGATTACGCTTTGCCGGATCCGGATTATTAGATGATCCATAGACAAGGAGGTTTTGAAATTCCGGAAGATAATCTGAAACCGGATCCCGCAGCCCCAGTTTGCCTTCTTCATAAAGAATAAGAGCTGCAACGCTGGTTATGATTTTCGTCGCCGACGCCAGACGGAAGATGGAATCTGATCTCATGGGACGCTTGTTTTCAAGATCGGCAAGACCCATATGTTCGAGACTGATAATCT
>JAKEFK010000223.1 GCA_022616075.1 bacterium | reverse complement strand
ACGGCCAGACTTCTGCGGTTCGGAGTTCCTTGTTCGATATTCGGACTTCTCTCCGCTATCATTTTGGTTGTCGGCTATGCCGCGTTAGGTAAGAAAGGGGAAAGGAGATGGTGGAGATAAAGGGATTAAAGGCCGCTCTAACTTTTTCCGAATCGTTTCAAATCGCCGCGTAGAACGCGGCGTTTCTTTGAAAATCCTTCAAAGAAAAACGATTCAGAAAAGTATCTCCATATCTCCTTTATCTCCCGATCTCCTTTCTTACACTTATATTTCTTGCTTGAAAAGCACGAAAACAAGGATTAGCACTGCAGAGAAAAATCTAAAATCCCAGTCGGCGGTATTCGATTGCAGGGCAGCGATTCATGATCACGATTAGACCCGCGTCGAGCGCTTTCTGCGCGGCTTCTTCGTGATACACACCCAGCTGCGTCCATAGAATCTTTGCGCCAACTTCAATTGCCTGACCGGCGACATCGGGAACAAACTCGGAACGGCGAAACACATCCACCATCTCCACGGGAAACGGAATGGATGCGAGCTCTCTGTAGCAGGGGACTCCCAGAATCTCTTTGTGTCCGGGATTCACCGGGACCACACGATGACCCCTGTGCATCAATAATTCGGCGATCCTATGGCTGTCCCGGTAATTCTTTGGGGAACATCCTACTACAGCAATAGTACGTGAAGTTGCAAGAATTTCTCGGATAACAGCATCAGAAGGATTTTGAAACATAGTTTGTAGTAGCGACTTTAATCGCTATTTTTATAGCGAATGAATTCGCTACTACTAACAAAATTAGCGATTCCAGACCGGTGTAAGCCACTTTTTATATTGCGGGATATTGCCTCTCACGGCCTGGAAATAGACATCCTGAATCTTTTTGGTAATCGGCCCGGTCTCTCCGTTTCCGATTTTGCGCCGGTCGATGAAACCGACTCCGGAGATTTCTGCGCCCGTGCCACAAAGAAAGACTTCGTCACAAAAGTACAATTCACTGCGATTTATAGTGCGTTCTTCGCAGGGAATCTTGAGTTCCTGCGCAATTTCGAACACCGCCGACCGCGTGATGCCTTCTAAGACATTATCGTAAACAGGCGTGGTGATGAGTGTGCCGCTGCGAACAATAAAAATATTCATGCCGGCCGCCTCGGAAACAGTCCCGTCTTCATTTAACAGGATTCCTTCGTCAAAGCCTCCTTCACGAGCTTCAGCAGCCGCCAACGAAACATTTACATAGCTGCCGGAAACCTTCGCGCGTGGCGGAATTGCATTGTCTTGAATGCGACGCCAGGATGAAACCATCAAATTCAACGGTCTCTCTTTAGTTAAGTAAGAGCCCATTGGGACCGCAAATACCAGAAATTCGTGTTGTTGATCCCATCTCAAACCGATCCGCTGCGCCGATTTGTAAGCCATCGGGCGAATGTAAATGTCTTCGTGATATCCGCATTTACGAACTATTTCTACGGTCAGATCGGCTAGTTGTTGAGCAGTTTGTTCCATGTCCATCATCAGGATTCGGCCATTGTTCCTCATTCGCGTGTAGTGATCGGCTAATCGGAGAATGTAAACATCGTCGTGTTCGGGATTGTAGTATCCGCGGATGCCTTCAAAAATCGCCGAACCGTAGAGGAAGGCATGAGTCATAATGCTGATTTTTGCATCGAGCAAAGGGACAAACTTGCCTTCAACATACGCGTAGGCGTTTGCCAGAGATCGAGAACTAACTTGTTCGTGTGGATCCATTTATGTGTTCAATCGACGAAGATTCGATAGGGCATTAATAATAGCACAGGTTCTTTTTCTGCAACGCGTGCCAGCGCCCAAAATTGTTTTAGCTCAAAACCGGACGGGAGAGAAAAGCTCTCTTCGGAGATCATTTCCGCAAATCCTCCTGCTCGATTCGAAGGGTAAATTGCATAGCTGAAGTCTTTGATCCCGGCAAGCTTCTTCGCCTCTTCGACGGCGTCCACTAAACCACCGATTTTATCAATCAAGCCGATTGACAGCGCCTGGTCGCCTGTCCAGACGCGGCCCTGTCCGATGGAATCGATTTGCTGTTGTGTCTTTTTTCTCCCTTCTGCCGCCTTGCGGGTGAACGTGTCGTAAGTGTCCACCATATGTTTCCGGATGATCTTCCACTCTTCTTCGCCAAAGGGAACGTAATCGCTGAATAGATCGGCATGTTTTCCCCGTTTCACGATTTCTTTTTTCATGCCGATTTTGTCATACAGGCCCTTCAGATAAAACTTTCCACCGTAAACTCCGATCGAACCGGTGATGGTGGATGGATCCGCAAAGATTTTGGTTCCGGCCATGGAGACGTAATACCCTCCGCTGGCGGCCACATCGGACATGGATACGATAACCGGCTTCTTTTTCGCCGTGATTTGCACTTCGCGCCAGATAACGTCTGAAGCGGAAGGGGAACCGCCCGGCGAATCTACACGAAACACAATTGCTTTCACATTCGAATCTTCGCGCGCGTGTTTAAACGACTCGCTTACAGTACCTGAGCCTAGAAACTCCTCACCAAAACCGCGATACGATTCACCGGGAATGATCGTGCCGGTTGCGTAAATCAGCGCAATCTTCTCCGGTCTTTCATCCAGCAAGTCGCGAAAGGAAGGCTTCTGATATTCCAGAATGGAAACCCCATGAAGCTCGTTCAGCTTCAGATTCTTTTTGATCATGCTTTCCAGTTGATCGCGATACAGCAAATCGTCCACAAGTCCCGTGGCTTTCAATTCGGTGCTGATCAGCGGACTTTGATCCACCAGCGCTCGAACCACTTCGGGAGTAAGTTTGCGATCTGTGGCAATGTCTTGAGTGATGCGCTGATAAAGAGACTCCAACAATTCATTGGTCTGTTTGCGATCCGGTTCAGACATGCTTTCGCGAGTGTAACTTTCACTTCCACTTTTATACATACCAACATGATCCATTTGCGCTTCCACGCCAATCTTATCGAAAGTCCCTTTGTAAAAAGGGAGTTCGGCCCGAATGCCAATCAAAGTAAACCAGCTATCACTTTCCGGCGGTAGATACAGTTTTGGCGCAGCGGAACAGATGTAGTAGTCGATTGTGCCGCCATCTTCAACGAATCCATAAACCGGCTTTTTCGATGCCGCAGCAAATTTTTTGATTGCAGCCCGAAGCTCCTGGGCTTTTCCAGGACCCATGCTTGCAAAAGTTGAATTCACGATCAGGGCCTTGATCCGATCATCCGTTTTTGCTTTTTCAAGAGACCGCAAAACCCCTCGCATCGTGAGAATGTCGCCGATCAACAGTTTGGTTTTCCAGTCCCGAGGTCCTTCTTCCGGCAGCGGACCGGCAAGATCCAGTATCAGCGCGCTGTTATCTTTGACCTTTGGCCCCATAGTCCAGGCGGTAATCACAATGAACAGAATCAAAAGCATGAAGAAAGAGAGCACCGTCCGGAGCAGGAACTTGAGAAACCGTTTGATCATGAAACCTCACAAAGTAGCGCGGACGTCTCGTCTGCGCAGAGCTCCGCAGGCGGGACGCCCGCGCTACTTTAGTAAATTTAGCTTGTTAGCGGGCTCTTTTCCATAGTTGATGTAACTTGCCAACTGGAGGGTGTCCCCTTATCTTTCTCGAGATGCTGCGTTTTGCCTTGTGCTGCGAAGAGATTTCCAAAACAACAAAGAAGCTGCAAAAGGAAAAAATTCTTGCTAGATATTTGAGTGGCTTAACGGACGAGGACCTTTCTATCGCCTGCGTGTTTTTTACCGGATATCCGTTTGCGCTGAAGGACCAGAGAGTCACCAGAGTTGGTTTTGCTGCTATCCGGGACGCTCTGGAGGATCTGGAAAGCGGATTCGTTGAAAGGCTCGGCCCTGTGCTGTTGCGGACCGGCGATCTTGGAACGGCCATTGCGGAATTGTTTTCCTCGCAGGAAAAAGAGCCGGTCTTGACCCTGAAAGAAGTAAGATCGTACTACGAGAAGCTTACTACAATTTCAGTTGCCCGAGAAAGACGGGATCTGCTTCGCGAAATGCTGATGCGATCCACCCCTTTGGAAACGAAGTACTGGATCAAGATTCTGGGCGGTGGAATGAGAATCGGTTTGCAGGAAGGACTCGTCGAATCCTCGATTGCAAAAGCTTTCGAACAATCATTGGAAAAAGTGCAGTACGCGAATATGTTGCTCGGGGACATCGGAGAGTGCGCCGTTCTTGCGCGATACGCGCGCCTGGAGCATGCCCGCATGCAGCTTCTGCATCCGATCAAACCGATGCTGGCTTCCGTGGAAGAGGATCCCGGGAAAATTCTGGAATACATGGATGGGCGTGGATTGGCGGAAGACAAGTATGACGGTATCCGGGCTCAGATTCACAAAGAGAATCAAACGGTAATGATTTTCTCACGCGATCTGGACGACATTACCCGGTCCTTTCCCGATGTCGTGGAGACATTGAAGGACGTATCTCATTCTTTTCTGATGGATGGAGAGATAGTTCCTTATAAAGACGGACGGATCTTAAGCTTTGCGCTGCTGCAAAATCGACTCGGCAGGAAGGTTCTGGCTGCAGAGATTCTGGATCAGATTCCATGTCGCTATTTCGCTTTTGATTTGCTGTTTCTGGACGGCAACTTACTTCTTGATCTCCCTCTTCTGGAAAGAAGAAATCGCCTGTTGCAGATTCAGAATCTTCACTCGAAACGATTCTCTGTCTCTGAACAACGCACGATCCAAACAATCGACGAACTCGAAGGATGTTTCGATGCTTCCCGTTCACGAAACAATGAAGGGCTCGTGATTAAGCATCCTGATTCTCCCTACAAGCCGGGGAAGCGAGGAAAGCAATGGCTCAAGCTGAAACGCGCTCTTGTGACTCTGGACGTTGTTGTTGTCGCGGCGGAGTACGGCCACGGAAAACGTGCGGGTTTGCTTTCGGATTACACCTTTGCTGTTCAGGACCGGGATGGGCTTCGAACCATTGGGAGGGCTTATTCCGGAATTACGGATAAGGAGCTGTTCCAGTTGTCCGAGTTGTTCCACAAGATTTCCATTCGAAATGAAGGTTTTTTGCACGTGGTTCCACCTCAGGTGGTTCTGGAAGTCACCTTTGACAGAATCAACCGCAGCGATCGCCACACAAGTGGATTCGCATTGCGTTTTCCACGAATCAAAAACATTCGATGGGATAAGAAACCGGAAGAGATCGATACGCTTGAAACTGTGGAAAAGCTATTTCAAGCTCAGGATCAATCCTAATTTTTTTCTTGGCGTCTTGGCGCCTTGGCGGTTAGTTATAAAAAAGTATGGCCTTGATGAACTTCGCGGATCACGCGGATGAGTTTATCGCGCGAAGTATCCTTTAAGAGATAAGCGACGGCGCCGACTTGCAAACTGTTCTGAATGTCTTCGGGAAAATCGTACGCGCTCAAAATGATAAATCGCGCCTGGGGATGAGTTTTCCGGATAGCTTTTACAGTCTCAATCCCGTTCATGACCGGCATGCTGAGATCCATCAACGTGACATCGGGGCAGATTTCTTCATAGGAGTCGAGTGCAACTTTACCATTGGGCGCTTCCGCAACAACTTTCATGTCCGGCTGAATGTTGATCAACCGGGTCATGGCTTCGCGCACCAGACTGTGGTTATCCACGACGAGGATTCTTATCGGCTTTGTTTCTTCCATAACTATTCTTGATCCGCCTAAAGAATACTCAAATCAGGAGAACGCTTCATGGCTCTCAAGTTCGGAATAAGAATACAGAAGGTAGCCCAGGGGCAGGTAT
The DNA here is from genome assembly GCA_022616075.1 of bacterium. NCBI lineage: Bacteria > bacterium. Next base: position 12,401 of record JAKEFK010000223.1, on the reverse strand, counting down.
AACTTAAGTTATAGAAAAATCTCTAACCCGAAAAATAGTTGACAAAGTCAACCATTTTTCAGTCGAGGTGCACCAATCCCCGTTTTAGAGCGACGGATACTGCTTGAGTGCGGTCCGTTACATTCAGCTTCGAAAGGATGTTGTTAACGTGAGATTTTACGGTCCCCTCAGAAATGCCGAGTTGATCCCCAATTTCTTTGTTGCTTTTCCCCTGAGTGATCAGTTTCAGCACTTCAAATTCGCGCGAAGTTAGCTCGTTACCACCGACCCTTTCGGCCAGCCGCGTGGCGATTTTACCAGGGATGCAGCGTTCTCCACCATGAACGCGAATGATTGCGGAGATCAGCTCATTTCGCGGAGAGTCCTTCAACAAATAGCCGCGTGCGCCTGCCTGGATTGCCTGGTAGATGTCTTCTTCATGATCGAAGCTGCTCAAGATGATGACGCGCGCATTGGTGAATTCGTTCCGAATGCTTTCAATGGCCTGTGCGCCGTTCATATCCGGCATACGCATATCCATCAAAGTGATATCCGGACGAACCTTTCGATACAATTGCATCGCTTCTTGAGCGGACCCGGCTTCCCCCACCAACTCCATTCTTTTGTCGGTGCTGATGATTCTCGCGATGCCTTCTCGAACGACAGGATGATCATCAACGATCATCACACGAATGAGATCCGATTTAGCCATGACGCAACTCCGTGGTTTCTTATTGTAACTGTAAAATGAATCTATGCATATTTCGAAAGCGACCGATGCGCACCAGGTACAGGCATTTTCCAACATCTCCCGGCAATGGCGGAAGCAATTCGAGGCGGGCAGTTTTTATGCCGAAGGGGAACAGGTGGTATCCCGTTTGTTGCAATCGGAGCTGAGCATCTTGACCATGCTCATTACCGAAAAGCATTTTGAACAATGGAAGCCGTTGATTCAACGGCGCCAAAAGGATGAGACTACCATCTGGATTGCGGAGAAAAAATGGACGGAAGAGAACACCGGACAGAAACTGAATCAGCCTTGTTTGGCGCTGGCAAAAATCCCGCCGGACGCTTCCCTGGAGCATCTGATTCGTAAAGATTCCTGTTGTCTCGTCGCTTTAGATGGCATTGATCACGCTGTGAATGTTGGAGCCATTGTTCGAAATTGCGCTGCCTTTGGCGTGATTGGACTTCTTGTGGACGAGACATCGGTCCATCCTTATAGCTGGCGAGCGGTGAGAACCTCTCTCGGAAGCGTTTTTCAGGTGCCTGTGGCGGCGAGTAATTCGCTTTCGGAAACTTTGAGGCTATTGCAAAATCAATATCAAATCACATTGATCGCGGCTGATCCTGAAGGTTCGGTCCGGCTTTCAGATTTGGATTTTTCGAAGAATAGTTGCTTCATTTTTGGAAACGAGCATCGTGGCATTTCGAAAAAGATTTTGAGTTTAGCTCCCGTGCGGGTAGCAATTCCGCTTTCCGGAAAGGTTGATTCGTTGAATGTGGCTGCCGCAAGTGCAATTTTTTTGTATGCGGGCAAACGGATGTAGCGCGGGCGTCTCGCCTGCGAAACTGCGCGCAGACGGGACGTCCGCGCTACTTACGATTTTCTCGCGATGACGATAACGGAAAGGCCTGCGAAATAAGCGAGGAGTCTTTCCAACTTCAATAAAGGCACCACGATATTGAAGCGGCTGCAGAGCTGTTGTGGCAGATTCTGGCGTTTTAGAATCTTGCCATATAGAAACCATCCGGCCATTCCAATCACGTTAATGTATTCCGTTTTTAGAATCTCGAAAGAAGTTGCCCGTATGATGCGGCTAATCGATGCTTTGGTATAGCGCCGGTAGTGGCCGAAGGAACGATCCAAACTTCCGTAAAGAAATTGCATGGCGGGAACCATTAGAATCAGGTTTCCGCCTGGTTTTAGCCGTGCATTCAAACATCGAAGGGCCTGAAGATCATCTTCCAGATGTTCTACTACATTCAGAATGACCACCGAGTCGTACAATTCATCGTTGGGAAAGGGGGTGTAGAGGTCCCAGTTGAGCGCGCGGTGAAATTCCTGTGAAAGTTTCGCCACTAATCTTTGGTCGACATCCGAAACATGATATTCATCCGCATTTTCTTGAGCCCAGCGCGCAAAATTTCCGATGCCGGCGCCGATTTCAAGTACCTTACCTTTCATATAAGGCTTCACTCGATTCGCCAACCACTTGTAGTAATCGCCCGCCTGGCTCAGTGTTTCCAGGCTTTCACAGATCGCATCCTGTGTTTCTATTTGCATTTGTTGGATGATACTACCACAGGCAAAAGCGCTGCGAACTTCTTCATGCTACGGGACGTATACTAACTCAGTTGTGACAACACAATTCTGGCGCGTTCCTGAACTAAACAACCTTGAATTCCTGCGAATGTCGGACTCCTCCCATTTTTTCCCGCGCCACTGGCATGAGACCTATGTGATTGAGGTCGTTGAACAGGGAGTCAATGAGTTCTGGTGTGAAGGGAAAACCTACTCTGCCGGGCGTGGAAGCATCCTGATTATACAACCGGGCGAAGTTCATACCGGATATCCCGCACGCAAATCTCATCTGACCTATCGGTCTCTCTATCCTTCGAAGAGTTTTATGAGAAAGCTATCGTGTGACATCTATGGAAAAGGGATCCAGCCGCATTTTCCACAAAAGGTAATTCAGGATAAAGAGCTCGCCTCAGCGCTCACTAAGGCTCACATGTTGCTGGAGCGCTCGGGAGAAAGAATGGAAGGTCAGTCTTTGATGGTCTTGAATCTCGGACGCCTGATTACGACTTACTCCGATTCGCCAATTTCTGCGGCAATCGATTCAAATGCATTGATCTATTCGAAAATTCACCGGGCGATTTCCTATCTCGTCGAAAATTATCAGCAAACCATTTCACTGAATGAAATATCGGCTCTTTCCGGCTTGAGTGAATTTCATTTTGTGCGAACTTTCCGGAAAGCGACCGGACTTCCTCCTTATGAATATCTCGTTTCTATTCGTGTGGAAAAAGCGCGAAAACTTTTGTCGAAAGGGATGCCGATTGTAGAAGTTGCCACGCAATCAGGCTTTTATGATCAGAGCCATTTCAACCGCCACTTCAAGCGAATCTACGGGATTACGCCTGGCGCTTACTTAAACGCCTGAGCGGTTCCTGCCCGATCAAAAACCAGTTTGATTACATAAGCATTTTGCTCTTTTTCAGCTGTCTGAACTTGCACGTTCGCCTTCCAGGGATTGCCGTCCCGGTCTGAGAAAGTCCAGTTACTGTTGACGGGACTCTGTTTGGTTTTGGTCTCTTTCCAATTCGCGCGTGCAACTAGGCCGGTTCGGATGTGATTCAACAATTCTTCTTTCGTCATATCCGTGCGCAACAATCCATCCATTTCCCAGTGGTCCGTTGTCCCTTCTGTGCGAAGGAATTTCCATTGTGTCCCATCCGGCCATCCGATGTTGGGAACATTCATATCTGCAAGCGCCGCTCGCGCAAATTTTGAATCGGGCTGCCAGTTGTATTCAAGATGCAAAGCGATTTGTTGAGCTTCTCCCTTACCACGGATCTTCGAAACCACATGCAAGGATCCATCAAAACCTGAGCTCAGTCCCGCAGTGGTGATGATCTTTCCGTTATCCACGAATCGCTGATTCCGGACGACCTTTGTTTTGGTCGCCTGCCGGGTAAGTTCATCCAGCAAACCATAAAACGTGGTGGCGCTCAGGCCATCCAGTAATCCGGACTTAGCGAGTAAAAACGCTCCATTGCAAACAGAAAGAACGTATTGAGCTTTTGCAGATGTTTCCTTGATCCATTGAATTGTTTTTGCACTGTTGATTGGAGAATCGATGGAACCTCCGGGCACCACCAGGATGTCGACCTGCGGAGCGCTTGCAAAATCGTACTTCGGCGTAACGGTCATATTCATCGAAGTGGTAATCGGTTGTTTTGTTTCAGCAATTGTGAAGACGTTGCAGTCCGCCTGGCCAAAAACTTCATAGGGCGCGGTGTAATCGATAATTTGAACGCCGTCGAAGATCAGGATACCTACCTTTTTTCTGGTATCTTGCTTCAAAAATGCTGCCTTCTCTACAAGATCCATTCCACAAACGGGACAGTTTCCCGGTTTGTCAAATTCCAGATTCTTGCACTCCATCGGACAGATATAAGTGTCTTTCTCTTCCGCATGAGATTTTTCAAATGGTTGCAAGGAAAGTAGGAATAAGAGCGTCGCGAATAAAAGGAACCCTTTCAACATAAACCACCTCTCTGATGATGCGTAGAATATCGTGTTCATCCAGCGTTTGTCTTGGACGATCTTGCCGCTGTGAGTTGAATCGATTTCCCCTCCTTATGAAGGAGGAGACTAAGGGGAGGTTGGAGAATGTTCCAACCCCCTCTTAAGGCAGAGAAATGTAGCACGCGTTCAATTCATTCGTGCTGAGTTTCAACCGAATCATTTCGGCGCTTATGTTATCCTATACGTTTAGTCATGGGCGCCATTCCTCAAAAAATCGGCAAATATCAAATTGAATCGGTCCTTGGAAGGGGCGGCATGGGAGAAGTGTATAAAGCGCATGATTCCGCGCTCGGCCGTTTCGTTGCTCTTAAGGTGATGCGCGGACCTGCGCTCGATGATATGAACGCCCGCGAAAGGTTTATCCGGGAAGCTCAATCGGCCGGCGGACTTCGCCATCCCAACATCGTGACCGTTTACGATCTCGGTGAATTTGAGGATCGAATGTACATCGCCATGGAATTCATCCATGGCGAAGATCTGGAACATTTGATCAAGAAAAAAGCGGCGTTGACGCTCGATGACAAGTTCAATATTTTGATTCAGGTTTGCGAGGGAATTAGTTACGCTCACAAAAATCAAATTGTTCACAGGGACTTAAAGCCTTCGAACATCAGAATTGACGAACAGGGAATTGCCAAAATCATGGATTTCGGCATTGCAAAACTGGAATCTTCCAACATGACTGCTTCCGGTACGGTCATGGGAACCCCTTACTACATGTCTCCAGAACAGGTGCGGGGCATGCGCGTCGATCAGCGCAGCGATGTCTTTTCTCTAGGCGCAATTCTTTACGAACTTTTCGCATACAAGAAAGCATTTGAAGGAGAGCTTGCGGCCGTATTTTTTAAAATTGTTCATGAACAACCACAACCGATCGCCGGTTTGATCAAGGTTCCAGCGGACGCCATCCAGCAAATCATTGATGGCTGTCTCGAAAAAGACAAATCCAAGAGAATTCAATCCGTAAACGAGTTGTTGGAAGCCCTGCGAAAAGCTCATCAATGGTATCTGGAAAGCCGCTTGTTGCAGACAACCGGATTGGAATCTGATCTGGAAGCGAACATTCCGACATTCCACATGGCCCCTGCACCGGCAGCGGTGAAACCTAAAACGGTTCCACCTTCGGCCGCTGCGACCGAGTTATTCAATAGGCCTGCAACCGTGAGTCCCGAATCTTCCGCCCCTACTGCTTTACTACAAGGCGTGCCACTGCAGCAAAATCCGCCGCCGATTCCTACGGCTGCTCCCATGCATACGGTCGCGGAAACCGTGCCGAAACCTAAGACGTCCAGCACAGGGCCTCTGATACTGCTCGCAGTTCTGTTCGTAGTCTTTATTGGCGGCGGCACCGCCGCGTATTTTATTTTCTTCAACGAACCGGATCCGGTAATCGTAGATCCCAAGAAAGATGGTATTAAAACCGATGATTCGAGAAAAGAGATCCCTATCGATTCCGAAAAACGAACAGATCCTTCTATCGATCAGGTGAATGTGACCTCCTTTCAAAATGAAATTGCCTCTGCCAAAGCGCTTCATCAAGAAGGACGGTATGAGGAAGCCATCATGATTTATGAGGATGTCTTGAAGAAGAATCCCACCGATCCGCAAGTTCATTATTTGCTGGGTGCCTCTAAAAAGAGTCTGAATAAAACCCAGGAAGCCCTGGTTGCTTTTCAAAAAGCGGTTGAGCTGAATGAATCACATCAGCAAGCCTGGGAGCAAATCGGTGATTTGTTGATGAACCGGATGGACTACAGAGGCGCGGAAAATGCATTTCTTAAATCTACTTCTCTAAATCCTTCTTCCGCTACGAGCTGGGAAGGATTGGCGCAAACCTATTTAATACAGCAGAAAACGGACAAAGCAGAGGGTGCCTACGAAAAACTCCTGGCATTGGAACCGGAGAATATTCCTGCCACCTACAATCTTGGTGTCATTCAGAACCTCAGTAACAAAAGGGAAGCCGCAAAAGAGTCTTTCAAAAAAGTGATTCGCCTGAATCCCAACTATGCGGAAGCTTACAACAATCTGGGAGCTATTTACCTGATGGAAGGTCAGCTACCTCAATCGATTCAGGAAAATGAAAAAGCTTTACAGCTCAAGCCGGATCTTGCGGCGGCTCATTACTCGCTTTTCCTTGCCTACGAGCTGCAGAAAAACAACGCGCGCGCTGTGGACCATTTGAAACGTTATTTGGAGCTTACAGGCGATGATGATCCGGCGCTAAAAGAGAAACTCAAACAGTACAGCCGGTAATCCTTTGAAACTCTATCGTTCGTACAACGACTACTTAAGGGAACGCTACGGAGAACGCGTTCATAAAGTTTCCATTGACGCAGGTTTCACCTGTCCCAATCGTGACGGAACAAAGGCAGTCGGCGGATGTATCTATTGCAACAATGACAGTTTTAATTTCAGTCAGAAAACGAGTGTTTCGGAACAGTTGTCCTCCGGCATCGAAAGGTCGAAAAGGAGATATGGGGCCAGGAAATTCATCGCTTATTTTCAAGCTTACACAAATACTTACGGTCCGCTGGACACTCTTTACGATGCTTACAATACGATCCATCAGTTCCCTGAAATTGTAGGACTTTGCATAGGCACTCGTCCGGACTGCGCGTCCGATGAAGTGCTGGAGATGATCCAGACATTCGCGGGTTCTCATGAAGTGTGGATCGAGTACGGATTGGAATCCAGCAATGACGAAACTTTGCGGCGCATCAATCGCGCGCATACTTACGCCGATTTTAAGGATGCTGTTCTGCGCACGGCCGGGCGCGGCATCCAAATTGGTACACACATCATTGTTGGTTTCCCATGGGAGTTGGAACAAACGGTGTATCAGACTGCGAACGATATCGCTTCGCTGCCCGTAAACGCGATCAAAATTCACAACCTGCACATCGTGCGGGGCACGCCCCTGCAAAGGATGTATGAACGAACGCCATTCGAATTGATTTCGATGCAGGACTACGCAAAGTGGACGGCCCGTATCCTGGAATTGCTTCCACCCGAGATGATTGTCTTGAGACTGAGCGCCGAATGTCCTTCGAATTTACTTGTCGCGCCGGATTGGTGCAATGAAAAGAAAATGATTGTTGCATTGATTTCAGAGGAGCTGTTGCAGCGTAATTCCTATCAGGGAAAGGATTGGATTCCGGCTACGATTTCTTAAACCTCTGCGCGGCGAATTCTAACTCATGAGCCATCTGCAGGATTCTCGCTCTTAGTTTTTCATCCTTCAGATTGTTCTCTTCATCAAACTGTCTGTAACTGTTTGGGATTGCTACGGTGGTAGGACAGACCCAGCCATGCAAAGCTCTACTCACGTAATCCATCGTGTTAATGGCGTTGATTCCCGGAGTGCCTCCTGATGTGGAGATCAAACCAATCACTTTACCGGTCAAATACGGATTCGGATCATCCGCAAGATACTCCAGAAAATCCATTGCATTTTTGATTGCGCCGCTGAGTGTCCCATGATAAACGGGTGTCGAAAAGATAAGGGCATCGGCCGTGCGAATATGGTTTAGCATCAAAGGAACCGATTCCGGATAACCTTCCAGCTGCTCACAGGTTTCAAAACCAGGCAAGCGAAGCTCAGAAAGAAGAAGCGTAACGGTCTCGTGTCCCTTTTGTTCAAGAAATTCCAGAGCCAGCTTTAAAGCCAAGGCGCTGGAGGATCCAGGACGTAGAGAACCGCCCAGGCCCACAACTTTCAGTTTCATCTTTTACCGCAGAGTACGCTGAGACCGCAGAGCGGAGCTCCGCCCCGCACCCCAAAGGGGATAAACCGGATTACGGGATAGGGAGATAATTTGATTTTATCTGGTCTATCCATCGATCCGGTTTACCTCCTAGTTTTTTTAATTTTTCTTCGAACAGCGCGACAAAATGAACTATGAGTAACGCAGAGAAAAGATATTCTTTTTCTAACTCAGCGCGCTCCGCGTTCTCCGCGGTGAGTTTTATCCACAGGCGCGCATGAATATGAAAATAGCAAAAAAAATGAACGCGGCAGCCATCAACGAAAAAACACATCCCAGAAACTGTCCTCCTTGTTTGGGTGGTTCGTCGTTTGATTCAACCGGGTCATCCATGGCGAAATGATATCATGCGCTCCGGTACGCCGGCGCGAATACATTTTCTGCAAAATGTTCCAGCGTTGTGGGAGTTGTGTTTTCTGCTGTGCGTGGTTCTGGTCTGACAACGCCTTCATTTATTGCCCTAGCCATTTCGACATATTGTTTCGCAACGTCTTCCGAGATTCCGGCTTGCATCATTCCTTGCAAGGCGTTTTCGTAGGGAAATTGTATATAAGGGAGCTCCGGTTTGCCGATCGCTTTCGCCAGAATGTGAGATGCCTCTGCAATGGTGTAATCTTTTGGGCCTAATAAGTAGCGGTGGTTTCTACCTTTAAAATTCAGATTCGCGAGTGCTTCCGCTGCTACCATTCCAATATCGACTGTTGCGATGATCCCCATGCTCAGATCGGCTCTCAAGGGAGTTCCGTGGACTCCCATGCCCTGGATCACCGGGATGTCATGAAGGAAATTCTCCATGAAATAAGTAGGACGCAAATGCAGAACGTGCGCTTTTTCCAATTGGTTCAGCCGTGATTCTTGATAGTTCAAGCCTGCGATCGGTCCTGTTCCCGCTTCAAGTTCCCCTCCAACGCTGCTGAGATTTACGATATGGGAAACAGTTGATTTTTTCAGAGCCGATCCGATGGCGTCAGAAATTTTTTTCTGATACTCGCGAAGATTTTGGGCCTGCTCGTTAGGCGCGTTCATGGCAAAGACTGCCGTTGCATTCCGAAATGCTGCCGTAAGAAAATCCGCATCTTCCACAGTGCCGCTGGCAATTTCAGCGCCCAGCGCCTCCAGCTCTTTCAGGCGCTGCGAATTACGTGCTATCGCCCGCACTCTCTTTCCCTTTTTCAACAATTCTTGAACAATGGTTTTTCCAATGTTTCCTGTTGCTCCGATTATTGCAATCATGAAATCCTCCTTTGTAAAAAAAATAAACGCCAAGACACCAAAACGCCAAGTGTCTGCTTGCACATTCACGGAAGATTGAGCTACGCTAAGAACTATGGATGCGCTGACGCGCTGGAAAGAAATGACAAAAGATCTCCAATACACGGAAGATTTTGAATGCCCTCACTGTCATAAGGGAGTGCTCCATTACACAACGATTGAACCATACCCCGTCGGAATGGACGAACAGGCGAGGAAACAGTATCGAAGGATGTCGATTGAACAGTGCGGTACCTGCAAGACGAAGTTTCTAAGACCCTACGATTGATGCAAGTTGAATTTGTTGGAGTCGGGGAAGCATTTGACGAAAATTTACCGAACAATTCACAGATCCTTCAATGGGGGAATTGCCGGCTTCTAATCGATTGCGGTTACGCCGTTCCTCATGCTCTCTGGAAAGCTCATCCGGAACCCGAATACCTGGATGCAATTTATATCAGTCATCGCCATGCTGATCACTATTTCGGATTGCCTTCGGTTTTAGTAAGACTTGCGGAGGACAACAGGCAAAAGCCGCTGCTGGTTCTTTCGGCTGAGGGAACAAGGTCTACTCTGCTGGAAATGATTGATTATGCCTACCAGGGAATTCTTCCGAATATAGATTATGAGATTCAATTTCAAGAAGTTTCCACGCAGGAGCCTTTTTCATTTAGAGAGGCGCGGTTTGAGTTCGCTGTTTCTTCCCATCCCGTGAAGAATTATGCGATCGCGGTCTTTGCCGAAGGAAGAAAATATGCGTACAGCGGCGATGGGAATTTCAATGCTCATACGAGGCGCCTGTATCGTGGTTGCTCCCTGCTTGTGCATGACTCGTATGCATTCGGTTTCGAAACGCATGGACACGGGCAAATTCCCGAGATCGTAACCATGGCGGAAGAAGAAGAGGTCGAACGTTTAGCCTTGACTCACATCCAGAGAGACGTAAGGAGAACCAGACTGTCCGAAGTAAAGGATTTTGTGCGGCAATCGTCCGTCGATGTGATCATTCCTGAGCCCGGTGACGTATTAGAAATATAGAGGTGAAACTGTGGGAGATAAGAAAGTCGACTTCCTAAAGGATTTTAAGAAGATAAACAAGAAGGTTGTTTCGGTGAAAAAGAAACCGAAAGAGAAATCAACGCAAAGGCGCAAAGACGCTAAGTAATTGATTCCCTTTGCGCCTTGGCGTCTTTGCGTTAAAATGCTCGTAACATGAGACGACCTTTCCTTCTGGTTTTGGCGATAGCATTTCTAGGCTCCATGGCTTTCGCGGAAGAACAGGTACTGTTAAACGCGAATTTTGACGATGCTGACCTGGCCGGTTGGAAAATGGCAGGCGATCTTTGCATTGCGCCTTCCTTTTGTGCCGGTGATGCTCCGGGAAAATACTGGGTTGCATTCAGCACAAACAATGAAGAGGATTCCATCACTATGTGTGGCGCCAATTCTGTGGAGGGTTTGGAGAGTGTCCTGCGCTCACCCAGTCTGGCGTTCAGCGGAAAACCTTCCTGGATTCGGGTCGATTTTAAAGTCAAGTTTCTGACGAACGAAAATACATCCACAGACCTTGGCAACGATACGTTTCTCGTCCGCCTGCTTACCGTTGGTGGACCGGTGGTGCTGGCGGCTTTTGACGATTCCGGCGCGGCGCCCGAATCAAAAAATCTCGTGATTCGGGGAGACGACCGTTTTCGGGAAAGCAAATGCAATCCCACCTGGAAATACGAAACGGGACTGCTGCACGTATCGTACTATCGTACTTTTAGGGAGCCCTTCCGTACCGCGATGGCGTCCGGCCCGCTCGCAATTGAATTTTCGTTGAGCAATCATTTCGATAAGAACTTCGATTCGGCTGTTGTCATTGATGACGTCCAGCTGCGTGTCTACAAATAGGATTCAAGGGTTCAAAGGATCAAAAGTAAAAAATGAATCGGCCAGGTTCGCGTGTCGTTGTGGAACGACTGGAGAGCCGGATTTTGCGATCCAATCCTCTGGGAGATCCTTTCATCCGGGATCTACCCGTTTACTTACCTCCATCGTACTACAATAGTAATACGGAATACCCGGTGATCCTGTGCCTTTCCGGATTCACCGGAAGTGGATGGTCCTGGTTCAACTTTCAAGCGTGGATCCCGACGATTGATGAGAGGATGGACAGCCTTGTCGCTTCCGGAGTGCCCGAAATGATCCTGGTTTTTCCGGACTGTTTTACCCGTTATGGAGGCAGCCAGTACCTCGATTCACCCGCAGTGGGAGACTACAGGTCCTATCTGACGGAAGAGGTGCTGCCCTTTGTGGATCAAATGTATCGAACGAAAAAAGACAAACGTTTCCGCGGCGTCCTGGGGAAATCGAGCGGAGGCTTCGGCGCGATTTCGCTGGCCATGGAAAGGCCCGAGCTTTTTTCCGGAGTCGCCTGTCATTCCGGTGATATGTATTTTGAATACTGCTACATTCCCGATTTCCCCGCGGCTTTTCGTTTGCTTCAGAAACAGGGGGGTCTTCAGCAAGTTCTTGAAAGGTTTGACCAGATTCCAAAAACAGGGAAAGAGGATCATGCATTGCTGAATACGATTGCCATGTCTGCATGTTATTCGCCCAATCCGGAAAAAAAGATCTCACAGTTTGATCTTCCGTTTGATGAAGAAACCGGGAAGATGCGAGACCGGATCTGGAAGAAATGGAAAAAGCTGGATCCGGTCGAAGTCGTGAAGACAAAAGGGGAGAATCTCGGCGATTATGGAATGGTTTACATCGATTGCGGCAATCGCGACGAATTTGGTTTGATGGTTGGAGCGAGAGTTTTTGTAAAAGAGCTAAAGAAGCTCGGGATTTCCCATTCCTATGACGAATTTGAAGGCGGCCATTTCAATATTCAACACCGCTACGATGCGTCTCTACGCAAGATGGCGGAATATTTTAGTTTGTAACGCCGGCTTCCAGCCGGCTCGGTGTGGCAGATCTCAAGGCTTTTGCCGGCAGGATGCCGGAGACTGTCCGAAAAGTCCGGAGTTGGGTGGTTCTAGAAGTTCATCCGCAAAGTCGACGTTTTAAACAATTTTAACCTGAGTCTGGTTAGCAATTGT
>JAKEFK010000222.1 GCA_022616075.1 bacterium | reverse complement strand
TTCACTTAAAGAAAGAATTATGAGTGGAACAAAGGCAGCCTAACAAACAACCTGGAGGAGCGATGCATCCTTCTTTTTACAGGAAAAATGGGACTTGACCCGGGACGCCCGCGCTACTACGTTTCCGAACTCTTCAAAAACACAGCAAGGCGTTTGGAGGGCAATGTTTTACCCAGGAGCGATTGCGCATATGCTCCTGCAGCGAGGAGTTTTTCCACATCAAGTTTTGCCATGCCGTACCCTTCCAGCAACGTATAAACATCTTCTGTTGCAACGTTTCCCGTGGCTCCGGCGGCATAAGGGCAGCCACCCAAACCACCGATGGAGCTGTCTACGGTCTGAATCCCCATTTTGATACTTCGATCGATGTTGGTGATCGCCATGCCGTATGTATCGTGAAAGTGAACCGCAAGTTTTTCGAGCGGGGCCACTTTCAAGACTCGGGAAAGCAAAGATTCTGTTTTTTCCGGATGCGCCCGTCCGACCGTGTCCCCGAGCGAAATTTCCTGAATTCCCATGTCCAGCATCGGCTGAAGCACGCGCAACACTGCATCGGAATTCACCACACCTTCGTAAGGACAAACCCAGCACACAGAAATATATCCGCGCACTCCAAAATTGTTTTGAATCGCTCTCTTCACAACACCGGAAAATACTTGCAATGATTCATCGATGCTCATTCCGATATTCTTCTGAACGAATGTTTCGGTGGCTCCCCCAAATACGGCGATGTTACGCGCTCCAGATTCCTCCGCTCGAATCAACCCTTTTTCATTCGGAACGAGTGACCAGAATTTTACCGCAGGATAATCGCTTCTCCATTGAGCCATCCTCTTGCTCTTGTAAATCTCATCAGTTCCGGCCATTTGCGGCACGCGATCCGGCCGCACAAATGCTCCTACTTCAATCTGATCCAGGCCGGCATGAAGCAATTTCTGAATCAGTTCGAGTTTCTGATCGGTTGTGAGGACCCTGGATTCGTTTTGCAATCCATCTCGCGGTCCCACTTCAAAGATGCGAATCATTCTGAAGGCTCCCAGGTAACCAGCGTTTGACCGGGCATGATTCGATCTCCCGGTTGTACAAGAATCTCCGTAATCCTTGCAGCTATCGGAAGCGCAAAGGGCATTTCAATCTTCATGGCTTCTACTATTAGTATAGGTTGCATCGCATGGACAATATCCTCTGCTTTCGCGCGAACTTCCAGCACCACTCCCGGAACCTGCGCGGTGATCGGTCCGTGATGAGTTCGCAGATCTTCCACTTCGTACTTTCCTGCAAAGGTGAGCCGGCGTTGTCCGATCCCTTTTACCGGTCGCTGAAAAGTCACGCATAGCTCGAACCTGTTTACCCAGCCGGAAGCATAGATTCTGTCCGCCTCTTCTATTTCAAAATGACCGGCGACCCGAACTCCTATGGAAGAGCTGCCACCATGAGCTTCTTCCGGAGTGAAACCGGTTAGAATCCGTGTGGGTGGTTTTACAGCAGGTGCATCATTCATTCGTTGAACGAGCAGGTCGGAGCTGAACTTTTTTCCCCAGAACGATAAATCCTCATCCAATTCTCCGCCGTCTTCTTTGAGAAGTTCCGGATGCGATTCGATCCAGCGAGTGTGGCCCCTGTTCTTGCGAAAATCTTCATGGTTCAGCACACTCTGCAAGTAAAACTTGTTCGTAATTGTACCGGCAACCAAAGTTTTTTCTAATGCATTAGAGGCAAGTTCGATCGTCTCATCGCGGCTTTTTCCATGAACGATCAGTTTTGCAAAGAGGGAGTCGTATTCCTGTGGAACCACATCGCCCGGTTCGTATCCGGAATCGATTCTGACACCGGAGTCAGGAAAGAGCATTTCTGTTAGCGGTCCAGGAGTCGGCAAAAAATTGTTTGCCGGATTCTCCGCGCAGAGCCGGAGCTCCAACGCATGACCTTTCGTGCGTAAGTTGTGTAAGCGTAGCTTAAGATTCTCGCCATCTGCGGCGCGAATTTGAAGTTCGACAAGATCGAGTCCGGTTATCATTTCCGTTACCGGGTGTTCCACCTGCAGACGTGCGTTCAGTTCCATGAAAAAGAATTCCCAGTTTGCTTTTTGATTTCGCTGCGCAAGAAATTCAATCGTGCCTGCGTTTGTATATCCTACGGATGAGGCAAGACTGCGGGCCGCTTCAAGGATGTTTTGCCGCGTTTCATCATCCAGAATCGTGGCAGGCGATTCTTCGATAATCTTTTGATTGCGCCGCTGCATTGTGCAATCCCGCTCTCCCAGCGCAAATACGTTACCGTGAACGTCTCCGAGAATTTGTACTTCGATGTGCCTAGGTTCCTCCAGGAATTTTTCCACAAAAACTTCAGAAGAACCAAAGGAACGGTGAGCTTCCGACTTTGCTGCTCGCAGAGCTTCCTCAAACTGTGATGGATCATGCACCACACGCTGGCCGCGCCCGCCGCCACCGCGAGTCGCTTTGATCAGCAGCGGAAGGCCAAAGCGATCAATGATTCCCTTTGGATCAATTTCGTTTCCCATGTTTATCCAGGGCGGAACAGGGACACCCGCTTTTGCAGCGACTTCCTTTGCTTCCAGTTTCCCGCCCAGGCGTCGCATCGCCTGCGGAGGTGGTCCAACCCAAATCAATCCTGCGTTGATCACGTTTTGAGCAAAGTCAGGATTCTCAGCCAGAAATCCGTATCCGGGATGGAGTCCATCCGCTCCGAAATCCTTCGCGATCTGTATGAGCAATTGCTGGTTCAGATAGTTTTCCGAAAGATCTCCGGCTGGAAGTTTCTTAATTTCTTGTAGGACCCGCACATGTTTCGTCCGCGCATCCTGAGGCGTAAAGATTCCGCACGTGCGAATGCCCATGCGATGTGCAGTGAAAGCAATGCGACACGCGATTTCGCCACGATTTGCGATGAAGAGTTTAACCACGATTCCAGCTTGGCTTCCGTTTTTCCAGAAAAGCTCGCAAACCCTCCTGTCCTTCTTTACTGACACGGACTGTGGCTAATAGATCGGCCGCCCTGTCGAGTTGCTCCTGATCGTTCGATGCAAAGAGCAATTGAAAGAGAAGGTTCTTGATGTGCCGTATCGCCTCAGGGCCGCACTCCGTAATCTGCTGCAATTTCTTTTCTACGAGCGATTGCGCTTCCGCTATGTCTGCAGCAATTTGATGCACCATTCCCACATCATAGCCCTTGCGCGAGTCGAATCTCTCAGCGGTGGTAAAGAGTGCGCGCGCATGTCCGGGACCGATCTTTCGCAAAACAAAGGGAGAGATGCACGCAGGTACAATTCCCAATCGGACTTCGCTGAAGCCGAATTGCGTGTCCTGTGTCGCGATCACATAATCGCAAACGCAGACCAACCCAGCGCCGCCTCCAAAAGCAGCTCCGTGAATCAGACCGACCAGGGGCACAGGCATTCGATCCAGCGCAAAATACATTTCGGCCAGGCGTTTGGCATCTTCAAGATTTTGTTCACGATAAAGATCCAGACTCTGCTGCATCCAACGCAAATCGCCACCAGCACAAAAGACCGTCCCTTCACCATGCAGTACAATCGCTCTGCTTCCGGAAGGCAAATCTTTCGCGAAGCTTGTGAGCTCGGCAATCATCTCCGCGTTGAATGCATTGCGCACCTCCGGCCGGTTCAATCTGCACCACGTAAACTGCCCTTTCTGTTCAACGATCAGCGTGTTGTAAGCCATTTTTTTTTTACCGCAGAGATCGCTGAGACCGCTGAGAAAAATTTAAATTTAAACTCAGCGTGCTCTGCGTTCTCTGCGGTGAAAAAATTACATGCGGAAGAGGCCGAATCTGCCGGAAGGAACCGGTCCCCGCGAAATGATTTCCAGGCATTGAATCAATACATCGCGTGTATCGCGCGGATCGATCACACCATCATCCCAGAGTCTGGCGGAACTATAATAAGGATGCCCTTCCTTCTCATATTTTGCTCGAATCTCTTCCGGATCGATTTTGCCGACACTGCTCAAGACGAAAGCTGCCTGATCGCCGCCCATGACGGATATCCGCGCATTCGGATACATAAAGAGAAACCGCGGTTGGTAGGCTCGTCCGCACATTCCGTAATTGCCGGCACCATACGATCCTCCAACGATTATGGTGATCTTGGGAACCGTGGCTGTGGCGACTGCGGTCACCATCTTGGCGCCATCTTTGGCGATTCCACCGCTCTCCGCATCTTTGCCGACCATGAATCCGGTAATATTTTGCAAGAACAACAGAGGGATGCGGCGCTGTTCACAAAGTTCAATGAAGTGTGTGGCCTTCAAACTGCTGTCGCTAAACAAGACTCCATTATTTGCAAGAATTCCCACCGGATATCCGCCGATGTGCCCCATCCCGCAACAAATGGTGGCGCCGTAAAGCTTTTTAAATTCATGGAACGCGCCTCCATCGATGATCCGCACAATAATTTCTTTGATGGGAAAAGGCTGCCGCAAATCTGTTGGCAGGACTCCGGGAATCTCTTCCGGCGAATGGGAAGGGGATTCCGCGCGCGCCGGAACGAGCCAGCGATCCTCTTTCAGATGATGTTTGTCAAACTGCATCATGTTGCGCGCGAGCTCGAGCGCATGCGCATCGTTTTCGGCATAGTGATCGGCGACCCCCGATTTGCGGCAATGAAGATCGGCGCCACCGAGCTCCTCCGAGGTTACATCTTCACCCGTAGCAGCTTTTACCAGTGGCGGCCCGCCGAGAAAAATCGTTGCCTGATTCCGCACCATCACAGTTTCTTCTGACATGGCCGGCACATAAGCTCCACCAGCGGTAGAAGATCCCATCACAACCGCAATCTGAGGAATTCCGAGCGCTGATAAATTCGCCTGATTGTAAAAAATGCGTCCAAAATGATCGCGGTCCGGAAAAACTTCTGCTTGCAAAGGCAGAAAAGCTCCGCCTGAATCTACAAGATAAATACAGGGCAATCCATTTTCTTTTGCAATTTCCTGCGCGCGCAAATGCTTTTTGACGGTCAGCGGCGAATAGGTGCCCCCTTTCACAGTTGCATCATTTGCAACCACCATGACCGGAAGCCCATGAACCCAGCCGATTCCGGTGACAATTCCTGCTGCGGGAACATCGTCTTTGTATACCTGATAGGCTGCCAGCGGCGAAAGTTCCAGAAAAGGACGGTCTTCATCCAGTAACAATCGGACCCTCTCCCGAACGAAGAGTTTGCCCCGCTCTTCATGTTTCTTGCGCGCTTCGGGCGATCCGCCCTGCCGAATTTTCTGAATGAGCTGTTTCAGCTCTTCGGCCAGTTTGATGTGCACATCATATTGATGTTTGAATTCAGGCGTGTTCGGCGAGATTTCACTTTCCAGCAGCATGCTTTCACTTTACCACGGAGTCACGAAGATCACGGAGAGGGAGAAAAAAAGCATCACATTCTATGCCAACTTCAATTCTTTTCTAACTTTCTCGGTAAGCCACAGCCTTACTAGAGTCTGGTATGGGATTCCTTTTTTTGTCGCGATCTTCCGAATAGATTGCAAGTAGAGAGGATCGATCTTAATCGATACATTTCTTAGCTTTCTTTTCCTCTTTCCTTCAAGGATTTCTTGACGCAGGGCCGCTTCTAAACTCATTTCAATGCCTTCGGCCAGGATTTCTTTTAGGATGCCATGTGAATCGTAATATTCCTCTTCTGTCATCTTTCGTTTTGAAGACTTTCTAGTCATGTTTTCAACCTCGTCTATGTTTTCTCCAATAGCGTTTTTCGGCTGTTTCCATGTCCCAACCAGTGATCACTCGAACGATTCCATTACCTTTCAGTTCAAATACAATGGTGAGAAATCTCCCATCTAGAGTAGGTCCCAGCGCAACATAGTGACCTCTCCTGGTTTTTCTGAACAATGCTGCTACAGCAAAAACTTCTTCAGCTTCCTCTGGTTTTATTCCGTGGCCAAGCTCAATGTGGATTACATTACTATCGTCCCATTGGAATCCTTTGATACGCAAAAGAAGCTCCGGTAATACATTGTATTACTCAAGGCAGGACGAAGCAACTCAGGATGCAGGCTGGGATGATTGGTTAAAGTTGCGGCAACACTACCTTTGCAATACGTGCTATGTTGCGGGCATCGTCGATTCCGCGATGATGCTGACCGAGAAGCGGAATCCCGAGAATGTTCAACGCCGCAGCCATGCCGCATCGTTTGATGCCGCGAAGGCGCGCAAAAGCTGCCTTTAAGTTTAAATGTCTGTTGACAAAAATTTCCGGTAACAGTAACAATCGGACCCTCTCCCGAACGAAGAGTTTGCCCCGCTCTTCATGTTTCTTGCGCGCTTCGGGCGATCCGCCCTGACGAATTTTCTGAATGAGCTGTTTCAGCTCTTCGGCCAGTTTGATGTACACATCATATTGATGTTTGAATTCAGGCGTGTTCGGCGAGATTTCACTTTCCAGCAGCATACCTCACTAAGATAACGCGTAAAGTTCACTACGCTACACGAGGTGATGCCTTAAAATACAATTGGATAACTACGCCAATTTCAATGTTTTAACGGCTTCAGCCTGCGATCGAGGCCCTTCGACTCTACGAGGCTTGTGTTTGACGTAATCAAAAAATTACGTTATTTTTGAACTTAATGTTGAAACCCGACCCGTCTTTGGAACCGGATTGGGATGAGGATAACGTTGCTCACATTGCGAGGCACGGGCTCGGGCCGGAACAAATTGAAGAATTGTATTACTGCGAAGGACCTTACCCGACACTTGCCGTTAAAAACAAAATGAAAAAAGGTAGCAGGAGTCAATTCAGATATCGTTTATGGGGAACGGACGCATCCGGAACTGCTATTGAAGCTATTATCGCTCCGTTTCCGAAATACGGCAGGTGGAGATGTGTAACGGCATATCCTATGACACCAGCGACTCAAAAACTGTATTTTAGGAGAATTAAGAAAAAATGAGGAAAATTCCTGCATCGATTAGAAAACAACTGAAAAGGGAAGCTGAATCATGGGATAGATCCATGGTTAAAGAGCAACCCGAAAATATTCAAAAGCTGCTTGAAAAAGCAGAACCATTTATTGCTTATCGACCCCCGCGTCAACCTGTATCCATCCGTGTTGACCCATTTGATCTTTCTATGGCAAAACGTATTGCTCGAAAAAAAGGCGTCCCATTTACTCAACTTATGTCGATGTGGCTTCACGAAAGAATTGAACACGAGAAAAGTCGGACAAAACTTTAGATGCAGGCCGTCGCTCCATAAAAAAGCCGGTGAGTGTTGCTCACCGGCTTGCGTTGAATATGCGTTTTATTGTTGAGTGATTCGGACGTCGTCCACTCCCGCCTCCACGAGGCTTGCGGTACTTGCATCCGCAGCTTGAAACAGAATCCGGATGGTTTGTCCGGCAAATGAGTTGATATTCACCGAGACCGGTGTCCAGACTCCGTTTCTGTTGGAGGCAGCACCGAGCGATTGGAAGACTTGATTGTTGGTTCCAGTGACAATAAAGGCACGGAAGAAATCAGCCGTGGAACTGTTTGAACCGTGCGCCAGATAGTACTGGAACGACAGAGTCAGAGTTCCGGTAGCCGGCAACGTGATTTGCGGTGACCAGATGGAGGTAACACCGCCATCAATATCGTTCACGCCGGCGGAAGCTCCTGCAAGTCGCGCAGTTACAAGATCATTGACACCGCTGACAGTTGTGCCTAGTTGCTTTGGTCCGCCGGAATCAGTTGGCTCCGGATCACCGCGTTCCCACTGACCTGTGGTTGCAGTATCGGTGCCGCTCGGATTGGTTACCCAGCCTTGACTCGTTTCGAAATTGTCAAAGAACACCGTTGTTACCGGTGTGCTTTGCACCGCGAACACAAGATCATCCCGATCATTGTAGGCGCCGGAAGTGCAAGCCGACGCCGTTCCTTGATAACGGAATTGCGCGCGTACCGCTTGCAATGCTCCGGTTGGCAACGTGTAGTTCGCTGTCAGAGTCTGTGCACCAGCAACAGTTGGTGTGAGTGTCGTAATGAAAGTCCAGCTTGGGCTATTTGCATTGGCAGCATAATACAAATCGAGTTTATCTGCCGATGGCGTAGTCCATGCCCAAACGGTTGCTTCGATTCGCACGGTCTTACCTTCCGCCAGATTGGTTGCATCCAGCGTTGTTACTTTGAGGCGATCATTGGATTCATCAGAATGGAATGTTCCAGATGTTCCATCTGCGCAAGAATCATTGATCGTATTCGGCTGATTCGGTTCTGGACCGAGATTGGCGCGTCCCAGCACAAGAGATGCACCCGTATCGCACGAAGCTGCAACGGTCGCACATTTTGGCGCTTGAAGAACCGGATCAAATACCGCGCTTCCGCCGCCTCCTCCAGCAACTGTAGTGAAGCTAAAGGCTGAGGAATAAGCGCCGGCGCCGCAGGAATTATTTGCGCGAGCTCTCCAGAAATAAGTCGTGCTGTTGTTGAGCGCCGGGGACACTACCCATGTGCTGCTCGCAACATTCGCGGATCGCACAACATTTGTGAATCCGGAATCGGTGGCGACTTGAACATCGTAAGATGTTGCGCCGGATACATCACTCCAATCCAATGTTGGAGTAACTGACACTCCTGTCGCGCCATTTGCCGGCGATATAAGTGAAGGTGTTCCCGGTAACGTGCAAGTTCCGGTGTTTGCGCTACAGGTCACGGCCCAGGGTTGCGGACTCAGTGAGATGTTGGCTGCAGTCACCTGAACGCTATAGCTGCCTGTTGCAGGAACTTGAACCCTTACGCCTTCCGAATTGTTTGCCGAGTCAAATGTTGTGCCATTCGCATCACTCCATGCGCCGGTAAAATCGTTTCCGTTGTAAAACGTTCCTCCGGGCGCCGTGACTCTCAGATTCAGGTTATTTCTGAGTGCTCCACCGCCTGCAAGGTTTGGAGGATCCATCCAGGTCAAAAGACACCGCAGTGGAGAACCAGTAGATTGCACGCTGACAGTCATCGTGGAAGACTGGCCAGTAGCTGTAAAGGTTCCTTCTTGCCAGGAGCTTCTTCGCGTTGTGCAAGTAGAGCTGGCCCAGTTATCGCAGAGATTGCTCAAGTTCGGTCGTCCCCATCCTTGTCCTGTTGCAGGTAGCGACTGAGAAGGTGAGGAAATGTAATCGCCTGAATTCAAGAGGAGCGCTTTGACAAGATTGGCGCTGGGAGCTGCGATCCCGTGAACATTCTGGACCCAATCGCGAATGAGCGCCCCAAGTGCTGTTACGGAGGGCGTGCCGCAGCTTGTTCCATTGAACTCTTGATAGCCGGTTCCGTTGTTCGGAGCCGTCACATATTGTGATGCGCCCGCAACCTCAGGTCCATAACGGCCATCATCTGTTGGACCACGTGAGCTGTAAATAACGAGTTTGTTTTCATTGCAAGGAGCAGAATCTCCGGGCCAGCAGCTGCCATCGACTCCATTGTAGACAGCTGCTCCCGTTACATCGTTCTTTGCAGTTGCAGGACTGCCGATCGTGTTCGCGCCGCCTCCGGCGTTTCCTGCCGCGAAGAACCAGAGATATTGTTGCCCTGCGCCGTTACTGGAATTGTTGTCATTATCGTAAGCCCAGATATCGACTACTTCCGAATTTGAATCATAAACACCAGCAACGTCAGCGCCCCAACTGTGATTGCTCAGTCGTGAGCCATCGGCAAAGCTGGTCTGGAAAAAGTTTCGCAAGGTTGTGACTCCGCCATCACCATGACAGCTGTTCAAGCAATTCAGATCTCCCGATGCCTGATCACACCGGAATGCCCAGAGCCGGGCGCCGAATGCTCCACCTTTCTCCCTGCAAGCTTCTGCTGGTGTTTCGCCCCCTTGCTGGCTTCCATTTCCAAGAATGACTCCTGCGGAACCACTGCCGTGTGAATGTCCGGAAATACAACTGCTGCGAGTTGCTGTTACGGTACAACCACTCGCAGAGTTATATTCGATAAACTTTCGAATCGTGCAATTAGGAATTCCGCTACCGCATTCAAAATCCGGATTGTTAAAGGTCGTGTCCAGCACCCCGACAAGTTGCTCAGATCCTCCAGTTGCAGTGCAGGACGGTGTTGCTCCGGCGCCTCTGATCCCTGCATTCCAAATCGGTATTTCAGCCGTCGTGCCGGTGCAGCCGTTTGCTAAACCTGTTTGATGAAGTTCTCTTGCAACTCGTGAAGTCAGGTGTGCAGGTACGATTTCTTCGACCCACCAGACTTCTGCAAAACTCAGGATCTTTTCCAGTTGCGCTGGAGATCTTACTTGAGCCACTAAATAAGGAGATTCCAAATAATGAACTGCGTTAAAGATCCCATGAACGCCAATTCCTGCTGCTCTCAATCCGTTTGCAACGCGATTGGCAGCCTGGCTATTCAGAACCTTCACGCGTACGTTCACCGTTGGCTTCCCTTGCAGGATTTTCGCAGAACCCTCCAATCCTCCCGGAGTTTTGTACACCGGCTGATAGACACCGATCCAGTTCACGAATGACAGCTGGCTGAGATCTTGAAGAGCTTTTGCATTCGGTACCCAGACCAGCCGGCCGAAGCTGGGGAAATAGGCGGAGAGTACATGAGTCGTGCCCAAATTTTTTACTTCGTCCAGCCACTCCGATCTGATGGGAGCATAAAATTGAACGATGTAGAAACCCGCTTCTCCCCACTTTTTGTGAAGCGCGGGAGAAAGAACAGTTTCAGGTCCACGGGTATCGATTGTATGACCACTTCCAAGCTGTAACCGGTGCCGTTGGAGTGGTTCAATCGCGTAGCCCTGTTTTTTCAGAGCCTGATACTCTGACGTGGAGAGTTCCACGGTCACGAACTCATTGAAATCTTCAACCACACTGGTTCGGGCTTCCAGTTTGGTTTTGTTTTCATAGATTACGTAGAGTTCATTGGGATACTTGCCTACAGGCGCCGAATCTTGATTCGGTGCGGCAATAGCAGGCAACCCTGTATGTAGCAAAAGAAAAGATGTTAGAACCCAAAACAGAATTTGGGAAAGCATTTTTACCTCCTCATGGTAAGGTCCTTTCTTTGCGAGACACATTAGAGGTAGGCAGGATGGTCCCGCCACCCCTAATTTCTAACTGGAATGCTCTCTACACTGATCAACCGAACGGCTGCGTTGATGGTTGGATTAGGTCCCCACAGTCAGTGCACGAGCACCATTAAGAAGCATCAGCTAGCAATCTATACCTTTTTTTTGCTGGAGCAAGGATGCACTAGAAGCCTGCGCCGCCGGCTAAAAGCCGGCGGACATCAATGCCGCCAGAATGGCGGCGCTCATTAGAGGAGCGCCAGCCTCCAGGCTGGCATAAATGACCGCCGGCATTCTGCCGGCATGGTT
>JAKEFK010000221.1 GCA_022616075.1 bacterium | reverse complement strand
GACGCATTATCCCGCGCGCGGGGATTTCAAGGGGCGGCAGCCCCTTGGCTAGGAATTTGATTTATTTTCATACTTCCTCCTTTGGTCTCTGTCTCGAGTATAGTTTTTTTCCAAAAGCTTACTAGTACAACAAATGAACTGGTCGTAAATGTTGGTGGGGTTATACTGGATTTATGACTAAGTATGGACAGTACTGTCCCACGGCGCGTGCTGCTGAGATTTTAGGCGATCGCTGGACATTCAAGGAAAGGTTTCACGCCTCTTGCCCTAGCGGCTCATTTCGGCCATGTCGAAACAACCCGATTGCGATCTTTGCCGCCCCGCTGCAGATTCACATCTGGGCCGCTGTCAATGAGCAACCTGGCGGTTTCCGCGCGACGTCCGAACAAGGCGGCGTGCAGCGGCGTGAACCTGAAGCGGATGCCGCGAGACCGCGTGGATGTCCGCGCCACGATGATCGAAGCACTGCTGGCTCACGGAGGCGATGCGGAGTTCACGGACGGCATGGCAGGACGCCTTGCGGATCGCCACTGATGAGAATCAGTCCCGGGCTGCGGAGATTCTGTTGAAGCATTCACGGCCCGAATAGGAATTTCCAATTAATAGCCGGATCGGTACCGATGAC
Organism: bacterium; assembly: GCA_022616075.1. Taxonomy (NCBI): domain Bacteria; species bacterium. The sequence goes on along the minus strand of JAKEFK010000221.1, from coordinate 15,276 downwards.
CCCTTTTACCTGACCGCCAACCACAAACCGGTTTGCAATTCCGCCCGCCTCTGTTAACCGTAGTGAGAAAAGGAGGCGTAAATGCAATTCATCATGAAGTTTCTCAATTTCGTTTCCATCCAGGTTATCCGATGGGTAGTAACGCTCGGCGTGCTATTCGTAACGGCATCTGTTCTGAATGGCCAGGAGGCCTGCAAACGGATCATGGAGCAGGATTCAACGATCAACAATCTTGTTGATCCGCCAGGTTACAAGACCGCAATGCCAGGCACGTTGGGGGGAGTCCTTCGCGTGGGATCTGGAACGCAGGCTATCATCCTCATTCCCGGGCTGGGTTTTGGCGCGAGCATCTTCAAGGATTTCATGGATGGCATAGCCAACGAGTACCGTATGTATGCTGTCACATTGGCTGGGTTCGGCGGGACAGCAGCGCCACCATCGCCCGCCGAGAATACAAGTTTCGGCGAACAGACATGGACACTGGGCGCACTGAACGCCATCGAAAAGCTCATTGATGACGAAGGCATCAGTAACCCGATCATCGTGGGTCACTGGCTCACAGGAACACAGATCGCGGTACGACTGGCTATGAAGCATCCGGGCCGCGTGAAGTCTGTAATCATTTTGGCTGGAGCAGCGGGAATCTTCAGTAATGACAAGCCCGGCGATCCGATGGAAACTCAGTACTACGGGACCCTGGAGAAACGAGTGGCGACCATCGACACTTATCTGGCGCCGCAATGGTTCAAGACCGTCACACGGCAGACCTGGGACGATAATAACTTTCTTCCAGGCGACTACGCAGTCAACCCGGTCATCGGCTTGCGACTTTGGCGGGAGGCTGCCTCTCCCCAACTGCATGTCTGGGTGCGTTACCTGTGTGAATTCAACGCCCAGGATATCTCGCTGGAGATGGATAAGCTGACCGTGCCGACCTTGCTTCTGCAACCGGGTCTTGAGGGCATTTCAGATCACCCGGACCAGAAGTATATGAAGGACTACTGTCACACAAGCTGGAAGGGAAACATCGAGAACAATCGAAAAATCATCGCGAAGACCATTCCCAACTCTCGCGTCTGTCTCTGGTTTGATCAGCCACAGGCGGTGAAGGACGCTGTTGTTGCTTTCTTGAAAGGCGGGATCAAATGAAGCCCTTCCGAATTTGCAGCCGCGCAGGTTTCCAGACTTCAAACGGGCATGTCGGTTAAAAATGGAAAAACTGTCGCACCGGAAAATGGTTGGAAAGAACGCGCACTTTTTTTGAGACTATGATCCGGATCGGTTTCTCACTCTAACGCAATCGCACTGTACTGATAGCGTAACACGGCGCCGTCCCGGGTCGAAGCCTGGAGTTTCGCGTTCGTGATTTCGAATTCCACTGGGATGGAATTTGCGGATAGATGTATTGAAAGATGACGCTTGGTGGACGAATTGTACAGACAAGGGTTCCGCAGGCATTACAGATTCAGACGGCGTAAAAGCTCAGTAAAACGAGGATCCGAACGGACAGGCGCAACCAGAGGCTCAACCTTTAGGAAGAGGATTTCCTCAACATTATCTTGTTGAGCTTTCTCCAGCCACTCGAGTGCTTCTTCTTTTTCTCCAAGACCGAGATGAAGAAGAGCAAAATCGTAAGGATTTGTGTATTCTTGCAGCGATTGTTCTCCTAGTTGTCGAAGGATCCGTTTCGCTTCGTCCTGTTTTCCGGTAACAGCATAGCCATATCCGATGTATCCCCTGGCTCCGCTTTTCAGAAAGGATTTCAGCGCATCTTCGTTCATCCCTTTTTGCAAATACGTACGGCCTAAAAAAATGTGGGCCAAAATAAAGTTCGGATCCATTTCAAGAGTTCGCTGGAGCTGGTGGATTGCTTCGTCATCGCGGCCCAGTGTGTAGAGCTTGATTGCCACGCTCGTATTGATTATCAGAGAAAGGGGATCGATTTCTAACGCGCGTTCTATTTCTTTCAGCGCCTCTTCCAGGCGGCCATGGATCACTAAGAAGTCGCTGTACCAATGGTGCGCTGTAGCATAGCCCGGTTTTAGCTCAATCGCTCGCCGGTACTCTTTCTCGGCGCCGTTCCAATCGTGCTCCAATTCCCCTTTGATTGAGCCCAAAGAAGCGTGTGCTTCTGCAAGTTTCTCATCGATTTCCAACGCCTTTGTAATCGCTGCTTTGGCTTTGGCATATGCTTCCTTTCCCGGAATCCCCAGAAGCGCTCCTCCGTGGGCGATGTAACAATCCGCTATACCAACATAGGCGGGCGCATAGGTTGGATCCAGATCTAAGACCTCTTGAAAATATTCCAAAGACTTTTTCATCCCTTCGGGCGATCTTTTGTTCCAGAAATAACTACCTTTTAAATAAGCTTCATACCCTTGCGGATCCAATTTGGTTTTGGTCGCCAGACTTTTTCGCTCTTCGGGACTGATTTCGATCCGGATCTGTTGCGCGATATCGCTTGCTATTTCGCTTTGAAGGGATAACACATCCTGAATATCCCTGTCATACGTCTGAGCCCACAAGTGCGCGTCGCTTCGCGCATCGATCAACTGGGCAGTAATCCGGACTCGATTCCCCGAATACAAAACCGATCCTTCTATCACAGCATCTACCTGCAGTTCCTTGCCGATTTCCCGGACCGGTTTACGAGTTTTCTTATACTGCATTACAGAAGTACGGGAAATTACTTTTAGTGCTCGAATTTGTGCCAGGTGCGCAATGACCGCTTCCGTCATCCCCTCCGCAAAATATTCTTGCTGTGGATTTCCGGAAAGATTTGCTAACGGCAATACAGCAATCGATTGAATTTTCGATGGAGGCATTGGGCTTTCTTGACCTTTCCGCGAAAACCAAAACGCAAAAGCAGCCATAATCAGAACAGGCACAATCCAGATTCTTGGGTTACGCAAGGAGAGAGGAATACCGGCCGGTTGCAAGGCGGGACTTGCTTTTATCGTTTCCGTCCTGGCGATCGATTTCAGCGCGGAAGAAAGATCATTCGCAGACTGAAAACGAAGGTCCGGATCCTTTGCCATACAGCGGTGAGTAATGCGCGCCAGTGCAACAGGAACATCTTTTGCAATCCCGGAAATCTCCGGTGGATCTTCGCTCAGAATCGCTGCAATGGTTTCTGCATTCGTGTTGCGCTGGAAAGGAGACTTTCCAGTAAGCATCTCGTAGAGCACACACCCGAGTGAGAAAATATCGGACCGGATATCGACCGGCTCCCCCTTAACTTGTTCGGTGGACATGTAAGGAACGGTGCCCACCAGAGTTCCCGCAAGTGTTCGCACAAGGGTCTCCGCTTCCGGAGAAACAGTATCCCTGGAGAAAGCTTCCTGCGTTCGTGCCACTCCAAAATCCAGAATCTTGATCCTTCCATCGACAGTCAGAAAAATGTTTTCCGGCTTCAAATCACGGTGGACCACGCCTTTGGAATGCGCGGCAGAAAGCCCTTCTGAAATCGAGATGGCTATCTCGACAGCCCGGCTCCAGGAAAGCGCAGAATTACATAGCGGAGCTCGCAGAGTTTGTCCCTCCAACCATTCCATTACAACAAAAGAGACTCCTCGCTCAGCACCCACATCATGGATCGTGACGATGTTGGGATGGGATAGCGCCGCAAGGGCTCTTGCTTCCCGCTCAAAACGGTGCAAGGCCAATTCGTTGTTTGCCAGGTGATCCGGAAGGACTTTGATTGCCACGAAACGCTTTAAGCGCTGATCCTCCGCGCGGTAAACCCTCCCCATTCCACCTTCACCAATCAGATCGAGAATCTTGTAATGCACCCAGATCGTGCCTTGTTCCAACTGCGAAGAGGGCTTTTCCTCCATCAGTGAAACGATGGGGGAGCTGAGAAAGTTTTCGGCTGAGATTTCCTCGTCTGCCTGGAGAAGAACTTCGATTTTTTCCCGTAGAGCCGGACGATCGCGACAAGCCTCCTCAAGAAATGCAGTGCGTTTGTCAGGATCGAGCTGCAGCACCGAATAAAACAAGTCTTCAATTTGCGCCCAGTTCTCAGCAGTCAGCAACTTCTGCCTCTCGGCGGCGTCATCCGGCTCCAGGAAAGTTTTCACAATGACTTGAAGCGTTGGGTTGTCGGCGCAGTTTTCTTGAATTAGTGTTTCACGGTTTTCGGGGGAACTGAGTTGAAGAGAGATCAAAAGTTTCCGAATTTGATGGAACTGTTCCGATTTCATCCAATTCTATTTCTTGAGCTCTGAATAAAGCCATGCTTTCGCAAGTTTCGATTCTCGTTTTACAGTGGAAAGCGAGACTTCAAGTACCTCCGCAATCTCCTCGCTTGTCAGGCCTGCAAAGAAATGTAACTCGATAATCCTGCTCTTGCGCACATCCATGGCCGCGAGTTTTTTCAAGGCGAGATCCACAGCTGTAACGTCCAGGTCCTTATGTTTTCCGGGAGTGATTGCATCGTTGAAAGTTACCCTGTAAGCGGTGCCCCCTCTTTTTGCTGCGTTGTGAGCCTCTGCATGATTCACCAGGATCTGTCGCATGATTCTCGCAGCCACCGCAAAAAAATGAGCGCGGTTTTGTAAAACAATATGACTCTGTCTGGCCATCCTTAAATACACTTCGTTTACCAGGGCTGTCGGTTGCAGCGTGTGATTGGAACGCTGCCTGCGTAAATAGAATCCGGCTTTCCGGCGCAGCTCGTCATAAACCAGCGGTATCAGTTCATCAAGGGCAGCCCGATCACCATCACTCCAATGTCTCAGGATCTCGGTGATTTCCTTCGATGACGCCATAGATATGTCTATAGTAATCAATCTCCGTCGTGTGGAGCAAATGGATCAGTAATACCTGGTATGTCCATGGCCCGTTTTCAACATTATTCCTGTTTTATATCAATGAAGACAATTTAAGTCTTCGAAAGAGAGGTAGCTTATGAAAGAACCTGAATTTCAATCGCAAGAGCAGGCCGGTATCGGGATCGCGGAAATTGCCGGTCTGGTGCTCAGCGGGCATTCTCTTTTCGAGAATGGACGTATGGCAGAGGCCAAACAGATTTTTGAAGGGCTTGCTGTGCTCGATGGAGGAAATCCGTATGTCCACGGTCATCTGGGAGCCATCTATCAGAAAGAGAAAGCGTTTGATTTAGCGATTGCACATTACACTCGCGCTCTCCAAGTCTTCCCTGGCGATCTTTGCTCGCTCGTGAACCGCGGAGAGATTCAATTAAGGCAAGGAAAGTTTGCCGAAGCAGCAGACGATTTTCACAAGGCCATCGAGCTTGACCCTAGAGGTTCCGATCGATTCGCGAATCGGGCACGCATGCTGGTTCTGACCGTGCAGGAAGCTTTGCGGTTGGCAAAAAAAGCAGGAAGTTGAGGTCGTTCAAAAAGCAAAATTGCATTTTGGGGATCTCCATTAAAGAGAAAACATTGTGAGTATTGTTCATTTAACTGAAATACAAGGAGGTTAAGGCTTATGCCGGTTAATCTGATTCCTGGTTTTAGTTTTTCAAACGTGGATGGCATGGATGAGCTTTTACGAGCCGTTGCAAATGCCGTGGAGAACGCAACGGAGACCAGTGAAGCCGTAGCAGGTTATTTTGGGTGGAAGGATAGTTTCAGTGAAGCGGCTAAAGGAGTTGTAGACGCAGTGCAAAATGCTGGAGTTGGTCAATTCGAATCTCCAGTAGACTATCTTTCAAAGATCCCCTCAAGAGATGCTCTTGTGCACCTTAAAGAAGTGGAAAGAACCATTAAAGACCCGAAATTCCGAATTGAACAGGGTCTGTCTACTTTTTCTTCTCGCGATACCGAAGCTTTAGAAGCCCTGGTTCGAAAGCGGCAACCGGATATCCCGCCACAAGATGCGTTCCGGTTGCAAAGCGATATTCCACCAAAGGAGGCATTCAGGCCACAGACTGATTTACCACCAAGAGAAGCTTTTACGAAGCAAACAGAACTGCCACCTAAGGAGGCATTCAGGCTACAAACCGACGTTCCTCCAAAAGAGGCATTCAGACTGCAAACAGGCGATATTCCCCCAAAAGAGGCATTTCAACTTCAGAATTCCCAAGACATTCCTCCGACAGGAGCCTTTCTGCTGCAGAATCGTGTTGAGATTCCAGATACCAGGGAGTTCATCGACAGTCCCGGACCCCAACCACATATTCCAGTATCGCCTGAAGAACTCGGGACGCGTGATGCTGTCGACTGGTTTGGACAACAAATGAATCTTGTGCAACAAATGCAAACCGTCGCAAAAGAACAACTGTCTTTGCGTAGTGATCTGGACAAGGTGCGTCAACAGGTGATTCAAAGAGGAATCGCATAAGCTTTGTGACGAATGGGATGTTTTGTATGATTGAGACCGATCATGAAAAAATGCTCCATCTTCATTTGGTTTGCGATTTTCTGCTTTCAGGTCAGCGCCGGCTGGAGCGGCGCGGATGTAATCGAGCTGTTAAGCAAGCAGTTGAAATCCAGGGATGTTGCTGAAAGGCTTAAGGCGATTGAAATACTTGAAAAGTTGAAATCTCCTGAAGCCGTGCCGCTTCTGAAGGAAGCGCTGAAAGATACGGACGCGAGGGTGAGGGCGGGGGCGGCGCGTGTGCTCTGGATTCTGAATGAAGCGGCGGTGGATGCAATCCCAGCACTGCAGGATGCACTCGCTGACGCGGATCCGAATGTGCGAATCAATGCTGCAGGAGCGCTCCGGCAGATAGATCCGACTTCAGTGGAAATTGTGCCGGCAACAAAGGATCTTTTGAAGCATCCGGATTTAGAGGTCCGTACGAAAACGGCGATTCTTTTAAGCAGGGCTAAAGAGGGAGTCACGGTTGCGGAACTTTTACCCGTGCTGACGGATGGACTGATGCGGGGAAATTCAACGCTGAAAAAAGAAGTCCTTTCGGCACTTAGCAAAATGGCCGATTTGGACAGTCCGACCGTGAAAGCGATTGTTGAAACGCTCAAAGACAGTAATCCATCAGTACGAAGGGAAGCTGCAAGAACCTTACGGAAACCCGGTCCTGATGCTAAAGAGGCAGTGACGGCTCTTGCAGAGTCACTCAATGATCCCGATGACAGTGTCCGCAGCGCTGCGGCCTCAGCTCTGGAGGACCTGGGACCGGTGGCAAAGCCTGCGGTTCCGGCGTTAAAGCGCGCGTTATCGTCTGACTCGAGCGAATCCGTCAGACAACTGGCAGCAGGCGCCCTACAAAAGATTGATCCACAAGCACTCGAGAATGCATCTGTCTTGATCAAAACACTGAAAGACAAATCCCCCGATGTTCGCCAGAAGGCCGCCGGTTCACTCGCTCACTTGCAGCCGTTTCCAGCTCAGGCAATTATCCCTTTGCTTGAAGCTCTTCAGGATCCGGATGAACACGTCCAGGGCTCTGCAAGAAACGCCCTCTTACGTGTACGCAAAATTGATCCATCCGCAGTAGATGCAATCCCGGGACTAATTCAGATATTGAAGAACAACGAGGAAAGCATTCACGCTTCTGCTATTGATGCTTTGCAGACAATTGGTCCAGCCTCACGGCCAGCTATTCCTGTTCTGATTTACACATTAAAACACCACCACAGAGACGATATTCGCATGGGAGTCGTGGTCGCTCTAGCGGTCATCGATCCAACTGGAGAGCAGTGTGTCGAAGCGCTCATCGATGCAATGAAGGATCAAGACCGGGGAGTGCGGGGAAGAGCTATTTATGCCATAGGCTCTTTGAAGCCATTTCCACATCAAGCCATTCCTGCATTAAAAGAAGCCGTAAACGATCCCGATGACTGGATCCGAAATGTTGCTCGAGTTGTTTTGCAGAATGCGGAGAAGAAATAGGAAAGAAGACAAACAGTGAACCTGCCTTCGGTGGATGGCAGCAATGCAAACAGGTTCTCTGATGCCGACCTGTTCCAGTCTGCGGTTTCTGTATCGGGGTCTCATCCGTTTCACCCTGTGACGATTTTCATCCGGGTGAACCTTTTCGGCGCAGGAATGGTAGTACCGATTCCTTTTGAGCTTGTTTGACCGTGCCAAGATAAAGGAAAACTTACCAATGAACTCAGAAAAGACCACTTCCGAATCGAGCACTGCGCTTCCTCAATTTTTTTAGAGACCCTTTACGAAACCGTTTTCAGGCTTCGACGTTTCTTCAGTTAAATACTTTTTTGACTCACGAGCAACAATGGCACCTTTTTTCATCCATTCCTGTTTCATTACTTAAGGACAATTTAGGCGTTTTTGCAAAAAAACTACTTGAACGGTCGCAAAGGAGAATCGGCCATGCGCATTTCACGATCCAATGTCTCTACAACCACGTTGTCCCAGCAGACGGACAGCTACACTGTTCAGCAGGGTGACACATTAAAGTCTGTCGCTATCAAATTGAATTTTTCTGAAGAAGCACTGGCAAAATCCAACAATCTTAACGAGGGTGCCTCACTTAGGCCAGGACAGCTTCTCCGGATTCCGGCTACTTCTACTTCACCTTCTAAAATAATCCAGCAGCAGGGCATCGCTTCCGGTGGCGATCGCTACGAGATTGGCAAAATACCTTCCACCTTGTTGGACGCGAGTGCAGCAAGAACTACCCCCAATTCAACTTCGGAAGTTACAGTGTCTTCCGAGAATACCAGGCTCTTAGAAGAAATGCGATTCAAGGGGATACAGACTGCACCAAGTAAGGGTGCACAAGCTGTGATTGAATCGCAGAAACAAAAGGCTGCAACTCAGTTCTTCTCTTCCATCAATTACGCAATTGGCACTTTCAATGACAGCGAGGCATTCGGCAAAGAGGGTATCAATGGTTCCGGATCAGAACGGGATAAACTCGTTGCCCTGGAGAATCTACACCGTCAATTATCCCAGGCCATCCGCGAAATTCCATTGCAAACGATCGGCGGCGAGCCTATGGACAGAATCAATCAAATCGTTGAAACGATCGATTCAGCATTCACCGAAATCAGCGCCTCAACCGGAGAATTCGGCAGCCGCAATCCCGATGCTGCTAGAGCTCTGAACATCGCTGGTGCAGTGTTTAAGGTTACCATTACAGCCGTTGTCGCAACTATCACTTTTGGCGTTAACTACTCGGTACCTGCGCTTTTGCCAGGAATCGCGGCATCAGCAGCATCCGGAGGATGGGATTACCTCAGAGACATGCTCCGGCAGTACATGAATTCGTGAAGCGCTCACACTTGGCCCGTTTTCCCCATCGTTCCTGTTCTATATCTATGAGTGAGGTAAAGATGGTTTTCATCAGGAGGAATGCTGTGAAACGGTATCAACTTTTCCTGATCATTGCTTTGATTGTGGCTTTTTCCCACTTCGCTGTTGCCGGGACGCTCAGCAGTAACCTGGATGTCGGCGCAACCGTTGGGGCTGCCGGCTGCTCCGCGCTGAGCACGACCGCGATCAGCTTCGGGACTGTTTCGCCAGGAACGGGCGCACAGGCCAATGGCGCCATTACGATCACCTGCTCATCCGGAGTCAATTACTCGATCGCCTTGAATGAAGGACTGAACTTTTCGGGTGGAATTCGCCGGATGGTGAATGATGGTTTTGTTGGTCCTGAATTTATGACGTACGAGCTGTTCCAGGATACGTTCCACGCGAATCCCTGGGGAAACGGCTCCACAGCTCCAGGGGATCCGGTAAATGGAACCGGGAATGGTTCTCCTCAGAATCACACTGTGTTCGGCGATACTACAGCCGACTCAACCCAGCGAGAAGGAGCGTATCAAGATACCGTGAATGTCACGGTCACATTCTAGAAGTTATTCAAACAAATGGAGGAATGAGATGAAACGATTTCAAATCTTTTTGCTCTTTGGATTCAGCCTGATTCTCTGCGTAACCGCCTCGGCCGCAACGCTGAGCGGTACATTAGACATCAGTGCAACTGTTGCGGCGGCCGGTTGCTCCAGTGTGAGCACAACCGCTGTAGCGTTCGGAAACGTCAGTCCAGGAACAAGCGCAAATGGCAACGGCAACGTAACGGTTACGTGCAACAGCGGCGTGAATTATTCGATTGCACTCGATGCAGGCCAGCATTTGTCTAGTAGCTCCCGGCGGATGCAATCCGGCAGCAATTTCATGGATTACAGCTTGTTCCAGGATCTCGCACGCACTGTACTCTGGGGTGATGGCGGGACTGCGCCTGGGAATCCGAAAAATGATACGGGGAATGGTTCGGCGCAGGGCCATACAGTATTTGGTACTGCCAGTCCAACACTCCTTCAGCCGAGTGGAAGTTACACGGATGTTGTAAATGTGACCGTCACGTTCTAGTTCAGGAGGAAAGGAATTGTGAAATGCCCAATCTCCTTGCTTTTGCTTCTCAGTGTTCTTATGGCTCATGATCTTGGTGCAGGAGATTTCAAGGTGAATCCGACGAAGCTCCATTTGAACGAAAACACCAGCACAACCATTCTGAACCTGTCCAACAACCACCAGGAGCCGGTGACAGTTCAATTGGAAATTGTGGAGTGGAAACAGAATGAAATGGGGGAAGACACCTACAGTCCAACGAAGGACATCGTGTTCTTCCCCAAAATCTTTACGCTGGATCCGGATCGGGAAATGATTGTTCGAATCGGCTACCAGGGTGATTTCCTGCGTGAGCGGGAAAGAGCGTTCCGTTTGTTCGTACAAGAACTTCCGATTACAAAACCTGGAGAGACTGCGATCAAGATGACGCTTACCTTATCCATTCCTCTTTTTGTCGGGAAGTCGCAAGTTCAACGTGAAGGCGCAATAGAGGGTGTGGGCTTGAAAGACGGGACACTAGGGATCCACGTCAAGAATACAGGCAATCACCACCTTCAGATACAGAAGATTGACGTGATCGGTCTGGATGAGTCGGGCGCAAGAGTCTTTTCCACGGATGCATCCGGCTCCTATGTCCTCGCAAATGCATCCAAAACCATTGAGATTAGACTCCCGGAAACAGAGTGCCGGTCCGCAAAGAACGTAAGTGTCCTTCTTTCTTCAGAAGATCTAAAACTGGAAGCTTCTACCCAAATCCAGCAACAATTCTGTGAACGAGGCCATTAACAGAGATGGAACTTCTGTTACTGGCTCTCGGCTCTCTTGTTTTGGCGGACGTGCCGAATGGTGACGATATCTTGCTGAGAGTATTTCTGAATGAAGTAGACAAGGGAGATTTCTTTCTTCTGATGACCCCAGACAGTGATCTCCTCTTTTCGGAAGAACAGTTCCAGCAATTCGGATTACAGCTCAAAGGGCGGATCGTTAAGGTTCGGCAAAAGGAGTGTGTCTCGCTCCGGTCTCTGGAGCCTATGGTTCAATATGAAATTGAAAAGGGCTCGATCTTGCGAATCACGGCCGAGCCTCAAGTTTTTTACAAGTCTTTTGTCGATCTTTCACAACGCGAAACGAAGACTATATTGCAAACCAGGGATACTGCCGCCTTTCTAAACTACAGTCTGCGATACAGTGGTACTGATAGCGTATCGGTCTGGAATGTCCCCGGGGAGTTGGCTCTCAGCAAAGCAGGCTCGCTCGCAATCACAGGCTTTTCGCTTACGAAGGAGCACAAGGAACTCCGCTTTGTAAGATTGACCTCTCAGATTACGTGGGACGATGTGAAAAGAAACAACCGTTTGACGCTCGGTGACTTCTCCGCTTTTTCCGGTACCCTGGGCGGAGTTGGTACTCTGGGGGGAATCAGTTTTTCCCGCAATTATTCTGCTACTCCACATTTCATCAAGACACCGGGATTCGATTTCGAAGGTTTACTCGCAACATCATCCGAAGTTCAAATCTATCTGAACCGGCAACTTATCAAGACTATGAATCTTGGTCCCGGACAGTTTCAGTTCGCCAACCTTCAGAGCAGCACGGGATCCGGAGAAGTCATGGTTGTAATCAAGGATGCATTCGGACGTGAACAAGTGCTGCTTTTGCCTTTTTATCTGAGCTCCTCATTATTAAAGCCGGGACTTCACGACTTCAGCTACAACGCAGGATGGATCCGACAGAATCTTGGCAAAGCTAGCTTCGATTATCGTGATCCTGCTTTCGCTGGTTTTCATCAATATGGCTTCTCGTCGGCTTTTACAGCCGGATTTCGCGCTGAAGCCGATAGCAACACGATAAACTTCGGTCCGACCGCCACCTTTCTCATTTTCAATGCCGGAGAGATCAGCGCTTCCGGAGCTTACAGCAGACAAGCCGGCAAAAAAGGGTTCGGAGCATCGCTTACTTACAAATTCTTTGGCAGAAAGTGGGGCGCTCATGCTTCTATCCAGACTACCAGCCCCGAATACGCCAATCTATCTTCGGATGGCGAGCGGAACTCCGTTCGCTTGCGCGAACTGGCCGGGTTTTCTTTCTATCCGCGTTCATTGGGGTCCTTCTCTTTCACACTTTCCCGAACAACAAAATACGACAGTCCCGAAAGCCGCGAGTTCTCCGTTTCTTTCAGCCGGCCTCTGGGGAGAACCGCATCGATTGTTGTCTCCGCAAACAGAAACCGGGAATTCCGTGTTACCCACGAATTCTTTGCCGGTGTAAATTTCTTTTTTGACGGAAACCGCTCGGCAAACATCCAGTATCGCCATCAGAACGGAAGGGACCGCATAACGGGAATGATTTCGCAGAATGCGCCTCGCGGTCCTGGAATCGGATACAGGGTCTCGGCAGAGGCCGAACCGCGCGGCGATCCAGGGGCGATCATGAACTTTCAGCATAAATCGACTTATGGAATCTCTTCGTTCGATTATCAAGTTCAGGAAGGAGTAGACACATACACCCTCGGATATTCCGGCTCCATATCTTTCATTAACCGATCGTTCCATTTGTCCCGTCCAATCACCGACAGCTTTGCCTTGGTTCAGGTTGGGAACATAAAGAATGTTGACGTTTACTACGCCAGTGAAAAGATCGGGAGCACACGAAGCAACGGGGAGTTGATTGTCCCGGAGATGGTTTCCTATTTCGAAAACCCTGTGTCTATTGATGAAAAAGACATACCAGTGAACTACACGATTACGGAACTTCAGGAGGTGGTCTCTCCGCCTCTTCGCGGAGGAAGCATCATGAAATTTGATGTTCAACGACTGCAAGGATTCGAGGGGCGTCTGTTTTTCCTGGATGGCGCGATCAAACGACCGGCAGAATTTGCCGCATTCTCACTTCAGGTTGAAGGTGCCATCCGGCAGTTTACGGTAGGTAAAGGAGGCCAGTTCTATTTGGAAAATCTTACTCCCGGTAAATATGCAGCTGATTTGGTTCTGGAAGGGCAAAAATGCAGTCTGGAAGTGGTGATACCGGATCGGGAGGACATCATCGTAGACCTGGAAGATTATTTTTGTGGGCAGTGACTTTTACGACTCCGTCAGAGAGGTATCGGATGACGAAAGAAAAGCTGGAAAGATCACGACCTGAGTGATGAACAGCACTGGAGACTCCCTTTTGGGGAGCCTCTCAGGCTGAAAGTAGCGTAAAGCGGGCCGACGGGACTCGAACCCGCGACCTCCGACGTGACAGATCGCTACAACATCGTCGAGACGACGAGATCCAGGTATCCAAAATCAACCAAAGTCAACCAATTTGGGTGCAAAAATGCAAACAGAATGCAAACGGGAATCGAACACAAATTTCTTTTGAAGACGACTGAGCCGTTGACCCAGAAGAACTTGAGCCAGTGGCGAGATTTCACGATTTGGATGCCGGACGGAATTTTTGATACCGCCAAGATTCCCGAAATTGATTGATTTCCTATCGTTGGTCAGCTGATCAATTGAATGGGGTTAGCCCAGACAGGAGCCTTGACAAACCCGATAATAGTCTTTATAAAGACTATATGAAGACTTTAACTATTACAGAAGCCAAAAAGAACCTGGGGCGATTGCTTTCGGCAGCGGCCAGCGGAGAAGATATCGGCATCATATGCGGAGCCGACATTATCGCTCTTCGCAAGATCGAAGTGGAATCTACGGACTATGCAAGTCGCGAATACGCTGCGACAGTTGAAGAGGTCAACGCTTTGGAAGAGGCTACTGAAAGCCGCTATCGCCGCATGAAACGTTCCGGAAGGCTTGTCACTGTTACAGCGGAACAATTGAGGAAGATGCTTGAATAAGCTCCTGTCCATCGATCCCGATGTGATCAAGAGGCTGCAGAACCTGACAAAAAACGAAAGAATCGATTGCTTGCTGTCGTTGATCGAGCTGACTGAAGCCTTTGGGCAACCTCACAAACATAGCGGCCTCGGGATTCGTAAACTTGGTGAAAAGCTCTTTGAATGCAGAGCGAACTTATCTCTGCGATTTCTTTTTCAAGTCAGACAGACCGATTTGTACATTTCCTTTCTTGGCAATCACAACGAAATCAAAACTTTACTCCGCAGCGGCAAGTACTAATTAACGTCACTCAATTTCGATGCAACATTGGACGATCCTTACCATTCCTGTCGCGCCAAACAAGTTTCCCTGAGGGCGCAAACTCGCTCCAGTATGCCAGAGTTTGGATGTTTCCAATTGACAGGTTGCGCAATCAATTGTCTTCAGCAACCAAAAATGAAAATGGGCTGAGCGGTTTTTGCAACCACTCAGCCCACCCAATGCGTCTGTGCGTTCCGCGTCTGCGAGCCTACGCGGAGACGCGCGACTCGAAGACGCGTTGACGCGTTTGAGCGGGGCCGACGGGACTCGAACCCGCGACCTCCGACGTGACAGATCGCTATAACATCGTCGATACGACCAGATCCAAGTATCCAAAATGACCCAAAATCAACCAATTTGGGTGCAAAAATGCAAACAAAATGCAAACGGGAATACATCTTTGGAAGCAGCTTCATTGAACTTCGTTCAGTAGGGGATTGAAAATCTGAAGCTAGGCAAAAGTCTCGCGATGCGGGAGAAATCTTTTTCATTCTCGGTAATCACTGTGGCGCCCATGCGAAACGCGGTTACAGCTATAAGTATGTCATTCACGGGACCTAAACGATCTTGGGGCCACGTTGCACTATTCTGTCCAAACAATCCCCGGAATACATCGGCCGCTTTCTTATAGACTCCTTCTGTCGGGGATACGATCCGTTCCTTTGGAAAGCTTCGGATCAGCTGTTGATTACCTCCAGACGTCGGTGTCCTAGAGCGCCAACTCTAAGCTCGAAAAGCACAACGGAGGATAAAAATCGAGAAGTTTCTTTTACCCGTCCCTCGATCCAATTTTGGCTAGGCATTTGCTTTTTGGGTCAGCGGGGCGGAAGCTGGAAAATACGTTGGATGGCTGACCTCTGCCTTGATTCTACACCCTAATCAGCATTTT
>JAKEFK010000220.1 GCA_022616075.1 bacterium | reverse complement strand
GTCCGCAAAAACTTGGTAGCTCGACGAGTTCATTGCGGGCAGGGATGCCCGCGCTCCCACTAACTCGCCGCAATTCTTGACTTTTTGGACAGTCTCGCGGGCGACTCGCCCGCTGGTCATGATTGGGCAGGATATTGCCCCTAAACAAAGTGCACATAATTGAAAAAAATGATACGACTGCCGAGTGATTACGCTTTGCGGGCGAGTCGCCCGCACCACATCCCGACTGAAGTCGCTACTACGAACTCATGTTATAATCCCGAATGTCCGAGGGGAAGGCAGGGATGCAATGCCAGAGCGGGTCGATCATTCATACTTTCACGGACTCACACTTAGACTTGCTCTGCCTGTTTTGCTCGGATCAGCAATCCTGATCCTCTATTACTGGCAACTTCTTACTCTCACGACAGATCAGCTCAAGAAGACGTTCTACTTCGCCGCAATTGCCATTCCCCTTTCTACTCTGTGGGCCATTCCCTGGAACCGGCGTTTAATCCTGCCGGTGATTCGCTATCTGAAAGGAACCGGATCGGCAAGAGAAGCGGAACGCGCTGCGGCACTTTTCTCCGTGCGTTCCGCGATGCTCAGTCTGGGGAGCTGGTTTCTTGCCGGTTTCGCAGTCGTCTACTACAGTATTCGAGTTTTGCATATTCCTGAGAGTTATCGCCTTTACCTCTTTCTGGGCACCTTGAGCGCGGGGCTTACGGCCTCGTTCGTTCATTTCCACATGCTTCGAGGAGCTATGATTTCGATTCGAACCAGAATTGCAGAAGATCTGGGCGAGGAGAATTTTACTTTTCGTTACACCATTTTGATGAAGCTGCTTTTATCTTTTACTATGCTGATCGCGCTTGCCCTTACTTTTTTTGCGCTCATGGGACACGCGCATACCGAAGAGGCATTGCGAACCGGTGTGATTCACGCTTCCACATGGTGGGAAACCATTTCCCTGATATTCGTCATTGTCGCAATCGGGGCGCTCGTTGCGTTCATTGCAGCTGCAGATATCTCGCGTCACTTAAAACAGATTCGGGAAGTGACCGCAAGAATCATGGCAGGCGAATTCACACACCGTTTGCACATTGTATCGGATGATGAAGTTGAAATGCTGGCGGAAAGCATTAATAAGATGGCTCAAGAGCTGGAGCATAAGATCGAACAGCTTCAAAAAACTCGTGACGACGCGCAGGAAAAGAAAATTCTGTTGGAGCAGGCGAACCGCGAATTGATGCAGCTGGATGAACTAAAATCCAACTTTCTTGCAAACATTTCGCATGAACTGAAAGCACCGCTTGTTTCCACCAAAGGATACGTTGAATTTATCCTGGGTGGCCGCCTTGGACCGATCAATGAGAGACAGGAGAAAGGACTGAACGTTTCACGGGACAATTTGAATCATCTAGCCCGTTTGATCAGCTCACTGCTCGACTTTTCCCGCGTCAGCACCGGCATGATCAAACTTCGTATGGAAGCTTGCTCACTAAATCAGCTCATCGAATCTTGTGTGGAAAGCATCAAGATCGAAATCCGCCGGAAGGAGAAGGAGATCCAGATCAGTACGAACATTCCCTCCTGTCCGCCCATCTATTGCGATCCGGATCGTATTCGCGAAGTGCTCATGAATTTACTCATGAATGCCGAAAAGTTTACCGCCTCGCCGGGCGAGATTCGGATTGATCTGGAAACGCCCGGGACCGAAGATGCAGTTGTAAAGGTCAGCGTTGCCGATACCGGAATCGGCATTCCCAAGGAACACCTCACAAAAATTTTTCAACGATTCTACCAGGTGGATGGCTCCTCCACTCGAAAATACGGCGGAACAGGATTGGGTCTTGCCATTGTGAAGGAAATCATTGAAGGCCATGGATGCAAAATTCAAGTGGAAAGCAAAGAGGGCGCCGGCAGCAAATTCACATTCACACTCCCTGTACACAGACATTCTCAAGAAACGAGACCTGCCAAGGTTCTTGGGGCACGAGCCCATCATCCCGCTAAGTTGGTGGAAATTATCGAAGATGATCCTGATGTCAGCGCTATGATCAAAATGCTGCTGGAAGATGAGGGTTTCGCAGTTATACCCGCAAAATCAGGAAAAGACGCACTAACAATAGCGCGAGAACATAAACCGGATTTGATCACTCTGGATATCTATCTACCTGACATGAACGGATTCCATCTGCTGGAAAGATTGCGTACGGATCCACTGACTTCTAATATCCCGGTGATCGTCCTGTCGGTTCTTGTCGATAAAGAAAAAGGTGACTCGTTTGGCGTATTCGATTATCTGGAAAAACCAATCGATGTGGAAAAACTGCATCAAATTCTGGGAAAAGCCAGCGATTTGATTGATTCCCGGGAAGCGCCTCTAAAAATTATGATTGTGGATGATGACACATCCACACTAGAATTCTTCGACGAATGTTTATCCAGGGAGGGATACGAGGTCAGTACCGTACTGGGCGGAAAAGAGGCTTTAGACAGGGCCAAAGATGTAAACCCTTCCCTGATTCTGCTGGAACTTCTGATGGACGATCATGGAGGACTGGATGTATTGCGTGAGCTCAAATCGGAGCCGCAGACGCGCGATATTCCGGTGATCATTCTCTCGAGCCTGGCAGAATTAGAACAACAGAATCAATCATTATTGATGGGCGCGGAAGCAGTGATCGCAAAACCATTGGAACTGAGGGGTGTGGTCGACCAGGTAAAAAAATATTTTGGCGAGGCCTTATAAGCGAGATTAACTATGCACAAAATTTTGATTGTCGATGATGACCCTACCCTCGTAGATTTTCTAAAACTTTTGCTGGAATCGGAGGGATACGAAACGCACGATGCTCCCGATGGCGAAACCGCCTTGCAGGAAATCAGCAAGTTCAATCCGGAAGTCGTTTTGCTGGATTATATGATGCCCAACATGGATGGGCTGGATGTTTTGCGCCACGTCAGCAAACATTACGCAACAAGTTTTGTGGTAATGCTAACAGGAAAAGGAAATGAGGAAGTAGCAGTGCAATGCATGAAGGCGGGCGCGGTGGATTATGTGTTAAAACCATTTGACAATGAACGTCTCTTATCCGTAATCCGGAATGCGCTTCGCTACCGCGAGTCGGAAATCCAGAGACGGGAGATCGTTTCAAACTTGAAGGATCTCAGCGAAAGATTAGCGGAAATTCTATCCCTTGCATCCTCTATTGTGGAAGCGGCGCAACACACAGCCCAGGCGAATCAACTGGAAGAACTGAATCTTCTTCTTGAAGAAGCGCGCAAAAAAGTTCGAGCGGTTCAAGAAGCTCAAGCGATCAAAGAATTAGCCCAATAAGTTGGGTGAGGAGTCGACTCCTTCGATCCAATTTGCAAACCGGTAAAGATCCGGACCGTTGAAAAGCGGTTTTACGTCATTATCTTTTAAGGTTTCATGCGTCCTGTTGATCCAGGCCGATTCGATTCCTAACCGGTTGCACGGGAGAATATCGTGAACGTAACTCTGGGCAGCATGGATCCAGTCAGCGTTGGCAATCTTCCTCTTTGCTTCCTCAAAGTGTTTTAGCCCCGGTTTGTAGGATGAAACGTCTTCCGCGGTTACAATCAAATCAAAATTGACCGTTAAGTGTTTGCGGGTTTGCGCGAGCATATCGTTGTCGACGTTGGAAAGGATTCCGAGCTTATGCTTTCGAGCAAGTCTCTGCAGAGCTGCATTCGTATCGGGAAAAGGCCTCCATCGCTGCAGACTGTCTGCTAGAAAATCGTAAGTTGCAGTTTGCAGCCCAAGATCAAAACAAACGCGGCGGGCCACACGCGTCAATACGTCGCGGTACCTGCGATATTGAACTTCCTCCTCCTTTTCGTATTTGCGGTAGAGTTTCAAAACCTGATTTCGATTGAATGGGAGGCCGGTAGCCATGGCCATTTTTTCGAAAGCGGCAGCAATTCCCAGTTCCCAATCAATTAAAGTGCCATAGCAATCGAAGGTAATCCATATATAGTTAGACATGATCTGATACTGGCGTGATTATATCAAACTTCCGAATTATAATCGGAGGGCGGGCCTTCGCGCCCGCCAGGCGGCCAGGGACGGCCGCCCTCCATAGTGAAAGGAGTAAGGAGTGAAAAATGATTCCACATGAAGTAATGTCCATATCCCGCCACATCCTGGAACAACAGCGAAAGTTTCCGGATGCGACAGGAGAATTTTCCGGATTGCTAAACGATATCACTCTGGCTGCAAAGTTGATTGCACGCGATGTTCGAAAGGCCGGCCTTGTGAACATTCTGGGTTTAACAGGCAGTGAAAATGTTCATGGAGAGCGCGTAACGAAACTGGATGAATATGCGAACCGCGTGTTGCATGAAATCCTGGGACGAGGCGGACAACTTTGTGTGATGGCTTCGGAAGAATCTCATTCGATTCTTTCGATTCCCGAAGGATATCCTCACGGTAAATATGTTTTTCTGTTTGATCCTCTGGATGGCTCCAGCAACATTGACGCGAACGTTACGATTGGAACCATCTTCTCCGTACACAAGCGGATCACAGCGAAAGGACCCGGCACGCTCGATGATTGTTTGCAACCGGGACACAAGCAGATCTGCGCGGGTTACATCGTGTACGGTTCCAGCACCATGTTCGTTTACACTGCCGGCCACGGAGTTCATGGATTCACCTACGATCCGAGCTGCGGTGAGTTTTTGCTTTCGCATGAAGACATCGTCATCCCTTCGAAAGGAAAATATTACAGCGTGAACGAAGGCAACTATCATTCGTGGGACGATGGAATTAAACGCTACGTGGATTACATAAAAGAAGTCGACAAGCCTACCGGGCGGCCTTACGGAACGCGCTATATCGGATCGCTCGTTGCAGATGTGCATCGCACCCTGCTCTACGGGGGAATATTCCTCTATCCCGGTTCAGTGAAAAAGCCGGAGGGAAAACTTCGCCTGTTGTACGAAGCCGCGCCGCTCGCAATGATCATCGAGCAAGCGGGCGGAAAGGCCATCAGCCAGCAGGAAAGAATCCTGGATGTTGTTCCACATGAGCTGCATCAACGCACACCATTGATCATCGGCAGCACTGAGGATGTCGACCTCGTTCAGTCATTTTTGTCGAAGTAGCGCGGGTGTCTCGCCTGCGAAGAGCCGCAGCCGGGACGGCCGCGCTACTTTGTTTACAAACTCTCTTTCATGAGTTCTTCAATCAACCCTTCAATTCGTTTTGCCTGGGAATCATTTGGATGTGTTTCGCCTGCGAACTTTCCACGGATCTTTCCCTGTTTATCTACAACATAAAAAGCGGGCCAGTAACGATTGTTCAACTGCCGCCAGTAGGCGAAATCATCATCCAGAACTTGCGGATAGGTAACTTTATAGCTGGCCATCGTTTCACGGAGTTTGTTCCGGTCTTTCTCATGATCAAATTCGGGTGAATGAATCCCGATCAGCTCCATCTGTGGAAATTTCGTTTTCAAAGAAACGACCCAGGGAAGTGAACGATAGGAGTTCCAACAGCGAAACGTCCAGACATTCATCAGCACTACCTTGCCTTTCAACTGTGACCATCCGAAAGGCTTTCCTTCGAGCCAGTCCGATGACTTCGAAGGCAAGGGAGGCGCCGGCTCATTTGCAAAACTACTGCAGGCAATGAGAAACAATAAAACACTAAAAATCGAATACTTCATTGGATTCTTCCTCTGAAATCAATTAGTTACGGTTTCACTCCCCGTTCTTTGCAGAAACCTGTATGTCATAATAACCGCCAAGGGACCCGGGAACGCCAAGAACCAAAAGAAGTAATTTTTGCTTGGCGACCCTGGCGTCTTGGCGGTTAATAAACAAATCCAAGAAATGAAGCGTCAAAATTTGGCCTGACAATTAGTCCAGACCCGGATGAAGCTTACCGGAACAGAGGAGCGGTTTACTTTGTGTGCGCCGCAAATATAGTTCAGCCCTTGCAGACTTCAATCGCGCGCTGTTTCTGAATCCAAAATATGCTGCTGCTTACAATGCCCGGGGCGTTGTTTTCTCGGTCAGCAGCTGCGCTCCTCTGCGAAAAGCGCTGCATAAACACTGTACCGGTATCTGTGCATTTCAACTATATCTGTTCTGGTCCATCTGATTTGCGTATGATTATTCTGGGAGGATTGTATAACCATGAGATTACCGAAGCGTTTGGAAACCAAAGCAGTGCATGCTGGTGAACCCCACATTCAGGGCGCGGTGACCGTTCCGATTTTTCAGTCCGCAATGTTTGAGACTTTTGGAGAGTCGGATTATCATGACGTGCGATACATTCGACTGAACAACACTCCCAATCACTTTGCGCTGCAGCAAAAACTCGCAGCGCTGGAAAACGCGGAAGCCGCCCTGGTGACTTCAAGTGGAATGGCAGCAATTACAACTTCTTTAATGACCGTTCTTTCGCAGGGTGATCATTTGCTGATTCAGGAAGAACTGTACGGCGGTACCCATGATTTCATTACCAAAGACTTTGCTTCTCTTGGTCTTTCGTTCGATTTCATCAACAGTAACGACCCTGATTCGTGGGAATCGAAGCTGAAGCCCGGAACTAAAGCCATTTATGTAGAGACCATGGCAAACCCGCTGATGGTGGTGCCGGATCTAAAAGCGATTGCGCAATTCGCGCGCGCTCATAAACTCATCTCGATGATTGATAATACATTCGCCAGCCCCGTAAATTTTCGCCCACCGGAGCATGGCTACGATCTCACCCTACACAGTTGCACAAAATATTTGAATGGACACTCCGATCTCGTGGCAGGCGCCGTCATCGGTCGCGCCGATTTGATTGAAAAAGTAAAAAGAAAACTCGATCATCTGGGCGGCACACTCGATCCGCATACGGCATACCTCTTGCAACGCGGAATCAAAACCGTCCACCTGCGAGTGCGTTATCAGAATGAAAGCGCTTTGAAGATTGCGAAGTTCTTGCAGTCCCATCCCGCAGTAGCAAAAGTGAATTATCCAGGACTGGAAACCCACCCCCAGTATCAGCGGGCTCGCGAGCTTTTCGATGGTTGCAGCGGCATGCTTAGTTTCGAGCTCAAGGGTGGTGTGTCAGCTTCCGAAACATTCTTGAAGAAGGCAACTCTGCCGATTGTGGCTCCAAGTCTTGGAGGAGTCGAATCCCTGTTGACGCGTCCTGCAACAACTTCGCACGCAGGACTCAGCCCGCAGGACCGACAAAAAATGGGAGTCTCGGACAGCCTGATTCGCGTATCCGTGGGAATTGAATCCACGGAAGAGCTCATCGAAGACTTCGATCGCGCACTGGCACAGCTGAAATCAAAGTAGCGCGGGCGTCCCGCCTGCGAGAAGCCGCAGCCGAGACGGCCGCGCTACATCTAATTTGATACAATGCTTGTATGAAATATTTCTTGTTTTTGCTGTTCTTCTCTTCCACGCTATTCGCGGATGAATTTCCTGCACGTGTTGTAACGGTGCATGACGCAGATACAATTGTGGTCCTGCATGACGGCCGCGCGGAAACCATCCGGCTCAAAGGGATTAATTGCCCGGAAGCGGGCGAACGAAATAGCTCACGCGCAACAAAATACGCAACAGAAGTGATCCGTGGAAAGAATGTCCTGCTGAAAACATATGGCAAAGACAAGTATGGACGCACAATCGCCGATGTTTTTCTGGAAAACGGAAAGCTGTTCAATAAAGAGCTTGTACTGACCGGCAATTGCCGCTGGGGCCGTAGTCGCGCAATGCGAGAGTAACTCTAGTAGGCGAGGCAATGCGGCCTTACTAGCCGATTTTCCACAACTCTACGTTGCCGTAGCTAAGGCTCAAGTAAGAGTAAGCCAGAATAATGGCTAAAATTACAAGATGTTCTTTGTTTCGCAGGAGTTGTTTTCGTGAAAAGCCTGCGCCAAGGTTGTGGTAACTTCTCAGCGTAGGATAGAAAGCAGG
>JAKEFK010000219.1 GCA_022616075.1 bacterium | reverse complement strand
GGAGCATTCTGCTTCCACGTTGTCTGTAGAATCTGACGGTAGGTCCAATCAGAAGTCGGATGTTCGGTTACATTCC
Source organism: bacterium (assembly GCA_022616075.1). NCBI lineage: Bacteria > bacterium. The sequence goes on along the minus strand of JAKEFK010000219.1, from coordinate 2,684 downwards.
AGTCAAGAATTTGCCTTGTATGAATGGAAAAGATAACGAACACGTAAAGGTGCTTAAATCCAACGGTGACTACATCAAAAAAGTCTACGCTCCAAATCTCAGGCGCGTGGTTGGCAAGAAAAGTTCGCCAGCGTTGCGATCGCTTCGGATCGGGACAATTCCGAAGCCTTCGGATGATTCTAAGAATCGTACTTTTGGCAACTCGAATTCCAAGCTTGAGCAATTCCTCCCGAATACGCTGCGCGCCCCAGAGCTTGTTGTCCGATGCGATTTGCAGAATCAATTGCCGAACATCCTGAGTCACTCGGATTGTTCGTTTTCTTCTGATTCTGGAAAATGTTTTCCATACGATTTTGTAAAGATTACGTTGCCAGCGGATCACGGTATCAGGCTCTACAAGATGCAAAGGCTGTTGCCAGTTGCTAATAAGTTTGCTGTACACGATCCAAAAGAGTCGATCCCAGTTTCTGATCTTCGGTTTTCGCACTGTTCTCTTGAATACGATGATTTGCTGAAGCAACGAAAGGATAAAAACCTGTTGTTTGAAGATGATCGAAAGTAGGAATCGTCTTGACACGGATAATTGCTCCTTGTGCTCTTATGAAATGCAGAAGTTTACTAGAAATGGTAGACGTGTTAAAGGCCAGTACGCTGTTTCGGCCTTCGGCCGCCTCAAAGCGCCCAAAAAAATAAATGCGTTCCATGAAAATTCATGGAGGCTTTGAATGCTTTGGAATGATGAAATATCCTTAATTCAAGTTTGGGCATTACGGGGGGTAACTGTCGGTTGCCCCTTTTTTTCTTCTCTTCAGACTGCTTCAAAACATGCAATGGTCAGGCCTTCTAATTCGCGAATCACTGGCGGGCAGGACGCCCGCAGTCCAAAACCACAGACAAGTACTCTGGTACTCATTCTATCTCCGTGTTCTTCGTGACTCCAGTGGTAATGAGGAGGTAAGATCTTAAACGGTTTTTTGCCTGATATTCGATACGTTGATGCAGTGCAAACCGCCAAGGCGCCAAGACGCCAAACTCAATTTTGAATTTTTTATTTTTAGTTTTCTTAGTCGACGTAGCCGTTGCGGTACCGCGTTTGAACGCCTGGCTTTTTCATAACAACTTTGATTTTGTGGTACTGGCCCTTTGCTTTGTGTTCCGGAGGTGAGTAACAGAGTTGATATTGATGCCCGAGATCCTGAAGGATTCCATCAAAGCCAACTTTAAAGTTTTGCGAGTTTTGGAAAGAGATTCCGCCCGTTTCTTCAGCCATGAAACGGAGAGAGTCCAGAAAAGCCGGCAGAAGCTGGGCTTCATTGGAAGCCATATCTCCTTTGGCGGAGATGTTTTCTGAGACAAGGCCCAGACCACGCGTATTGACACCGTAGAGAGTGATGTTCAGACGATTCAATTTACCGATGGAATTCTGCACGAGCTTTTCCATATTGAATTGCGAGCTGCGCTTTTTATCGCCGGCCCGGACCGAAAGTACGAACGAATCGCGGTTCAAACCGCGATTTTCCGCAACGCGTTCAATCAAATCGTAGTAACGTCTTCCCGGATCGCTGTTGAATCCGCCGGAGACATAAAGCAGGACGATGTGGTCATTTTTGGCGGCTTTTGCAAGATAAGCTGAAAAACTCTCGAGAGCTTTCACAGAGAATTCGGTGCGGTAACGTTCCTCTTCGGCGAACTGATGAGCGTGACCATAAACAGTCTTCAGGATCCGCGTGTTGAGATCGCGTCGCGGACTTATCTGTGTGAGATCATCGAGCGAATCCGCGGGATTGTCGCCCTCCGAACGCAACTCTTCCAGCAAATCGACAATGCGCGCTTCATTGTTCCTGATTTCCGCATCGCGGCCCGCATTTGCAGTTGCTTTTTCGATCACAGGACCAAGTCGCGCTGCATCATTCGTAAAAGGCGCAATGACTCCCAGTCTCCCTTGCGGGATCATGGCGGCGATCATTACGTCATAGTTGTGTTTCGAGATTTGCTGCAAGAACTCGATGATTTTCGGTTGGATCAAGGACCATTCCGGGGTGGTTACGTTGTAAAGATCGAGATATAAAACAAATCGCTTCTTTGTGGCCGGTTGTTCCGCAGAAACCACATCAACATTTTGACTGATTTCGTCGAAACAACTGACAACCATCCTTTGATTGTCTTCATAAACCTCGAAGTCTTCTTGAGTCAGTTTTTCAACAGGAGCTCCTGATTTATCGACTGCTCGCACCCATACATTTACGGTTGTAACCGTGACTTCATAATCTTGAGACGCAAAAACCGTTGTCGTCAGCAGCAGAAGAGTGCCGCTAAAGAGTACCCTCATGAAGTAGATTGTATCTCAGGAACATTGCCGGGGCTTCGGTGTCTGAATATAACTGGAAAGGAGGGCAATATGTGGGATCGAACACTAATAGAGTCGAAGGGATTCGGTAGAGCATCCAAAAGATGGTGGACAGTTCCCATCGCCGCGGGATTGCATGTTGCATTGATCGTTGTTGCCATTCTAGCGTCCTACTGGCACGTAGAGGCAATCGAAGCGCCTTTGGATAAGCTTATTTATCACAATCCAATCCCTCTTGTTATCGGTCCTCCGCCGATTCGGGGCGGTGGCCCAACAAAGCCAGAAAAGCCAGTTCGAGTCGAGAAAACTCCAGAGCTGACGCAGCCTATTGTGATTC